>JANYDM010000030.1 GCA_025363575.1 Betaproteobacteria bacterium
ACCGGATAACGCGGGCCGCGCACCTCGATCAGGAATTCGGCGAGCGTCGGATTGTGCTCGGCCAGCGTGCGGCGTATGGCAGTCACCGGCACGTCCGGCGTGTTCACGCCATCGTCGAGAGTCAGCCCTATCGTCATGCCCCACTCACGCGCCATGCGCGTGAGCTCGTCGTTGTAACTGCCGTACGGCCATACGATGGCGCGCGGCCGGCGGCCGGTTTCGCGCTCAATGATCGCTGCGCCCGCCGCGAGATCCGCGCTCACGCGCTCGCGCCACGCGGCGTCGCTCTCATAGCTGCCGCTTTTGACGTCGTAGATGCGCGCGGTCGCCGCCGGCTGCAGATTGGACTGCGGATTCGCCGGCAGGCCGCGATGCAGATCGTACGAATGCGAAGCGAGCTCGACCAGTCCCGAATCCGCCATCTCGCGCAGCTGGCGCCACGTCGGAAATTGCGCGTCAGGAATGCTGCTTTTCTCCCCGTACTGGCCGTCCGTACCTGGCGGCGCTTCTATCCATTTGCCGACCACCGCCAGCACGGCGGGATAATTGAACTCGAGCAGCAACGGATAAACCCGCGTGTAGAACGACAGGTAGGCGTCGTCGAACGTCAGCAGTACCGCCTTCGGCGGCAGCGGTTTTCCGCCGGCGCGCGCGGCGAGAATGGCGTCGAGACTCACCGGCGTGTAGCCGTTGCCGCGCAGCCATGCGAACTGCCTGACGAGCGCCGCCGCATCGACCGCATACGGATCGGGAAAGTCGCGCACGTCGTCGCGCACCTCGTGATACGACAGTGCAATGAAGGCGCCCGGCATCTCGTAAGCAGTGGGCGCCGCGGGTCTGTTGTCCGCTGCGTTGACCGCCATTCCCGTGAGCGCGCTGAACAGAAAAATAGCGAGAGCGCGCATCATCAGAATTTCCAGTTCAGGGCGAAGTAACCGTAGTTGCGGCCGGTCTGCACGCCGTCATAGGGATGCAAGCTACGGCCGACGCCGTAGCGCAATGTCAGGCGGTCGTCCGCGTCCCACTCCTGCTCGTAGCGCGCGCCATAAACGGGGCCGGTGCCGAACCCCTGCTGATAATAGTTGCCGACCGAGCCGACCAGGCGATGGCGAAAAGCCCGCGTGTAGCGCCGCCATTGCAGCCATTCGTTGGCGAACTCGAGCGTCGGCGAAAAATCTTTGGACGGATTAAAATAGGACACGCCGGGCAGCGAATTCTGCGATGCGTACAGGCCACCGGTAATCTCGAGCTTGTAAACGGGGCCCGCGATGACCCGTTCCGTCCAGCGCGCCTGCGCAATGTCGCGGCGGTTATTGTCGGAGAATTCCATGTGCGCATAGGAAACCGCCGCGCCGCGCGATTCATTGGCCTGCCACACGATCTCGCCCGAGCCGCGGCGCGCATTGACGCCGGCAAGTCGCGCCTGCAGGGGCGTTTCGCTGCTTGAGCTGTCGAGCGCGCCGCGGAAAGTCCAGTAATCGTTCGGCGTCACTGCCAGCGTGGCCGCTACCCCGCTACCGTCGCCGTTCACGCCTTGCATGATCTCGCCGGTGGCGGTGATCAAGGGCGAACGGTATTCGAGCCCGGCGCCCGCGCGATTGAGCCGGCCGGTGCCGTTCGCGAACTTCGCCTCGGCGCTATAGGCGTGGGCGAAAACGCGGTAGTTATAGTCCAGCGGCGCCGAATACAAATGCGCATCGAGCGCATAGTCCTGCGTGCCGGCAGGGCCGCCGCCGCCCGAACGGCCGACCGTGCCGTCTACTACCAGCTCGCGCATATTGTGAACCTGCGCAAGCCGCGCAGCCCTGACAACGCGGCCATCTTCCGCATCCACCTCTTGCGCCAGCTTGAGTCCCGTCGCAGCGTTGCGATAGTCGCGCATTTCCAGGAGCGCGCCCGCGCGCTCGCCGAGTGCACCGCCGTTGTCCGGCTCCGCCGCCAGCACCCAGCGCAATTCCTGTTCAGCCTTGCGCGGCCAGCCGCGGGCGCGCATCGCGCTCGCGTAGTCTGTGCGCAGATCCATGTTGAACGGTGCGCGGCGCACCAGTTCGCCCAGGCGCTGCTCAGCTTCGCCTGGCCGGTTCGCGAACAGCGGCGCCATCGCGCGCGCCGACTGCACTCGCGCATAAGCGGGATTTTCACGCGTGGTCGCGGGGCTCCATGCATCCATCCATAGGGGGGTCATCGCCACCGCGGCATCGATTTCCCTGAGAGCCGCGGCGTGGTCTTCGCTTTCGGCGAGCGCGTAATAGAGGCCGATCCGTGGTTCGAGATTCGTGGCGTCGGCGGCAATCGCGGTCCGATAAAGATCGCGCGCCTTTTCGGGTTGTTCGAGGTACAAGTAAGCCGAAGCAGCGGCGGACTGGGCAAAGCCCGGCACCGGTTCCGGCCGCGCCGCCATCGCCTCGTATAAGGCAACCGCGTCCCGCATGCGATAGCGCTCGCGCAATGCGCCGATGCGGTCGAGCACCAGTTGGCGCTCGGTCGCCGTTAGCGTGGCCGCAGGATCCAGCGCGCGCAACGCAGCGGCATCGCTGTCAGCGAGCGCGCGATCGATTTCGTTGAACCGCGCCGTCCCGCGCCCGGTTTCGGCAGCGATGGAACCCCAGCGTATTTGATGCGCTGTACGGTCGGCGGCGATGGCCGCACGCTCTTCCGCAGTGAGCACCCCGGCATTACGGTCCGCGATTTCGAGCGCCAGTTGCGGAGTACCGAGGCGCGCGAGCGTTTGCATCTTGCCGCGCAGGGCGCCGCGATGCGCAGGCTCGATCGAGAGTATGGTTTGATACGCGGCGAGCGCGCCGAAGAAATCGCGCCGCGCGGTTGCAATGTCGGCGACCGCTTCGAGCACGTCGATGCGGCGCGGGAAAGCGGCGCGCGCCTTGTCTATTTGTGCAGCCGCCTCATCCAGCTTGCCGTCATCGGCCAGCGTGCGGGCGAGTCCGATGCGCGGCTCGGCGCGTTGCGGAAAACGCTCAATTCCTTCGCCGTACAGGGTCGCGGCCAACGCGAACTGCCGTAGCGCCCGTGCTGACGCCGCCTCCCCTTCGATGACGTAGGCGGGCGCCGCGGCGAGCTCGATGCGGCCAAGCAACTCCAGCGCGGCAGCATGGTCGCCCGCCCAGCCCAGAATGACCGCGTAGTCGCCCAGCATGTCCTGCCGCTGCGGAAAGCGCGTGACGAGCGGAAGCAACGTTGCCAGCGCTGCCGCGGTGTCGCCGCCGCGCGCGCGGGCGACCGCGTCGCGATACTGGATATTTACCGTATCAACCGCAGCAGTTGCAGCCTCGTCAGCGGCAAATACCGCTGGCGGAATCACAACCAGACACGACAACAAAATCAGCAGCAGGCGTTTCACTATAACCGGCCTTCCGCCGAGAGAGTTGAAGCAGCCTCCCGTCGCCGGGAGCGCTGCAGTAAGTAATTCACGGGCAATTACGCCGCCGTGCGGGCGTTCTGCAACTACGACTGCATGATTATACGCTG
>JANYDM010000087.1 GCA_025363575.1 Betaproteobacteria bacterium
TCGCCGCGGCGCTCCTTCTTGATGACGCTCTCGTAGATCTGACCGGTCGTAAAATTGTTGCGCTTGCCCATCTTGGCGCTGACAAAGCGCTCGTAGTGGCCGAGGTCGAGATCGGTTTCGGCGCCGTCATCGGTGACGAATACTTCGCCGTGCTGGAACGGACTCATGGTCCCCGGATCCACATTGATGTAGGGATCCAGCTTCAGCATCGAGATTTTGAGGCCGCGCGTCTCAAGAATTGCGGCGAGGGAGGCGGCAGCGATACCTTTGCCCAGGGAGGAGACTACGCCACCGGTCACAAAGATATATTTGGTCATTTCATGTCTGTTCCGTTTGCGCATTCTAGCGCAAACGGCCTGCGGACTCAATGCAATTCGCGTGCTTGCAGCAGAGTTTCACTGCGCATCGTCAGCGCGCCGCAGCTGCGCTCTTGACCTCGCGCGCGAGGTACAGCCAAGTCTCGACGACGGTGTCCGGATTGAGCGACAGGCTCTCGATGCCTTCCTCCATCAGCCACTTGGCGAGGTCGGGATGGTCGGAAGGCCCCTGCCCGCAGATGCCGACATATTTCCCGGCTTTACGGCACGCCTGGATCGCCAGGTGCAGCATGTGCTTGACCGCGGGGTCGCGCTCGTCGAAACCTTCGGCGATGATGCCGGAATCGCGGTCGAGCGCGAGCGTCATCTGCGTCATGTCGTTCGAGCCGATCGAGAAGCCGTCGAAGTGCGCGAGGAACTCGTCGGCGAGGATCGCGTTCGACGGAATCTCGCACATCATGATGATGCGCAGGCCATTCTCGCCGCGTTTGAGTCCGTTCTGTGCCAGCAGGTCGATCACCGTCTTCGCCTCACCCACGGTGCGCACGAACGGTACCATGATCTCGACGTTGGTCAGCCCCATGTCGTTGCGTACCTTTTTCATGGCGCGGCATTCGAGCTCGAAGCAGTCGCGGAAACTCGCAGCAATATAACGCGACGCGCCGCGGAAACCGAGCATCGGATTTTCTTCGTGCGGCTCGTATTTGGAGCCGCCGGTGAGGCTCGAGTACTCGTTCGACTTGAAATCCGACAGGCGCACGATTACGGGCTTGGGCCAGAACGCGGCGCCCAACGTGGCGACGCCTTCGGCCAGCTTGTCGACGTAGAACGTGACGGGATCGGCATAGCCGGCCGCGTGCTGCTCCACCGCGAGCTTCAGGTCACCGGGCAGATCCGGATAGGCGAGCACCGCCTTGGGATGCACGCCTATCATGCGCGCAATGATGAATTCCAGACGGGCGAGGCCAATGCCGTCGTTGGGCAGGCGCTGAAATTCGAAGGCGAGCTCGGGATTGCCGACGTTCATCGTGATTTTGAGGGGCGCCTTGGGCATCGCATTCAGCGACAAGTCGATCACCTCGACTTCGAGAATGCCGCGGTAAACGAAACCGGTATCGCCTTCCGAACACGAGACCGTCACGGACTTGCCGTCTTTCAGCACGCGCGTGGCATCGCCGCAACCGACCACGGCGGGTATGCCGAGCTCGCGCGCGATAATCGCCGCATGACAGGTGCGCCCGCCGCGGTTCGTGACGATGGCCGATGCGCGTTTCATGACCGGCTCCCAATCGGGGTCGGTCATGTCGGTGACCAGCACATCGCCGGCCTGCACGCGGTCCATCTCGGCCGCGCTCTGCACGAGCTTGACCGGACCGGAGCCCACGCGTTGACCGATCGCGCGCCCCGATGCAAGCACGTCGGACCGCTGCTTCAGGCGATAGCGGCGCAACGTATCGACCTTCTCGCTGGCTTTGACCGTCTCCGGCCGCGCTTGCAGGACGTAGAGCTTGCCGTCATTGCCATCGCGTCCCCACTCGATGTCCATGGCGCGTTTGTAGTGCTTCTCGATGATCATCGCATAGCGCGCGAGCTCTTCGATATCGGCATCGTTGATCGAAAAGCGCCGCCGTTCGGATTCCGGCACCGGGTCTGTGCGCACGGACTTGCCCGCAGCGCGCGCATCCGTAAAAGTCATGCGCAACGCCTTGGAGCCAAGATTGCGCCGGATGATCGCCGGCCTGCCCTGCGCCAGCGCTCGCTTGTAGACATAAAATTCATCGGGATTGACCTGTCCCTGCACCACGGTTTCGCCGAGTCCGTAAGCCGACGTAATGAATACGACCTGGTCAAACCCCGATTCGGTATCGATCGTGAACATCACGCCGCTGGCGGCAAGGTCACTGCGCACCATGCGCTGTATGCCGGCCGACAGTGCAACGTCCGCATGCACAAAATTCTTGTGCACTCGATAGGAAATGGCGCGGTCGTTATAAAGCGACGCGAATACATGTTTGACCGCATCGAGCACGCTGGCAAGGCCGTGTATGTTGAGAAAAGTCTCCTGCTGGCCGGCGAATGAAGCGTCGGGCAGGTCTTCGGCCGTTGCCGATGAGCGCACGGCGACCGACAAGTCACCGCTTGCGCCCTGCTGTAATGCCCCGTATGCCTGCGCGATGTCTTTTTCGAGCCGGGCAGGAAACGGCTGCGCCGTGATCCAGCCGCGTATGGTCGCGCCGGTTGCCGCCAGCGCTTTCACATCATCCACATCTAGCGTGACCAGCGCGCCTTCGATCCGCTTGGCGAGTCCGTCGTGCGCGAGAAAATCGCGAAAAGCCTGCGCCGTGGTGGCAAATCCGCCGGGCACGCGCACGCCGGCACTCGCGAGTTCGCCTATCATTTCGCCGAGCGATGCGTTCTTTCCGCCAACGCGTCCGACGTCCGCCATGCGCAGCTTCTCGAACCCGATGACGTATTCCGCGTTACTCATTGAACACCCGTAAGTTTGTGCAAAGCATCAAAAGGCGTTATTTTACCGATTATCGTCAGCTTGGCCACGGCAATGCCTCAGCAGCGCTCTGCATTCTTCATCTCGGATCGAACCGGCATTACTGCCGAAATGCTCGGCCACAGTCTGTTGACGCAGTTCGACATGGTTTCGTTCAACGAAGTCACCCTGCCGTTCGTCGATTCGGTCGAAAAAGCGCAAGCCACGGTTCGACAGATCAATGACCAGGCAGCCCGCGACGGCACGCGTCCGCTGATATTCAGCACGCTAGTCAATCAGGACGTGTCGAGCGTGGTGGCAACCGCCAACGCGCTGTTTCTCGATTGTTTCGAGATATTCATATTGCCGATGGAAAAAGAGCTCGGCGTGCTCGCGTCGCACGCCGTAGGCCGTTCGCATAGCGCAAACGACTTCGTCAACTACCATCACCGCATCGAGGCGGTCAATTACTCGCTCAGCCATGACGACGGGGTTGCGTCGCGCGATCTCGCGGAAGCCGACGTGATCCTGGTCGGCGTCTCGCGCTGCGGAAAGACGCCGACCTGTCTTTATCTGGCCATGCAGTTCGGCATACGCGCCGCAAACTATCCGCTGGTGCCCGAAGACTTCGCGAGCATGCAGCTGCCCGGCCAGGTCAAAGCGCTGCGCAAACGGCTCTATGGCCTGACGATACAGGCCGAGCGGCTGGCAAAAATTCGCAACGAGCGGCGGCCCAACAGCACGTATTCAACGCTGTCGAATTGCGAATACGAAATAAAAGAAGCGGAAGCGCTGATGCGCCAGGAAGGCATCCCGTACCTGGACGTGACCACCAAATCGGTGGAAGAGCTCGCGACCACGATCCTGCATCAGGCAAAACTGGTCCGGCGCGTTTACTAAGCCAGTTTCCCCGCCGTTTGCTGACGCACGCGCTCGAAAAGACAGATCGCGGCCGCCGCCGCGATATTCAGCGATTCGCTCCCACCCGGCATGGGAATGGCCACGGTTTCATGCGCTGCCGCCAACAAGTCCGGCGAGAGGCCAGCCCCTTCATTGCCGAAAAGCAGCGCGACCTCTCCGGCCAGATCAGCGCCGAATAGGGTGCCCTGCCCTCGCTGCGAAGTGGCGACGACGCGGCCGGCGAAGCCGGCGATCAACGCCGCGAGATCGCACTGCTCGTAAATCTTCAGCATGAAATGCGCGCCCATTCCTGCGCGCAACACACGCGGCGACCATGCATGCACCGATGTCGTCGAGAGGAAAATCTGCTCCATGCCCGCGGCGGCCGCTGAGCGCAGAATAGAACCCAGGTTGCCCGGGTCCTGAATATCTTCGAGCATGACGCACGCGCCGATTTTTTCCGGCAGCGCGGGCGGGCGCGGCGTTTTGACCGCGGCGAGTATGCCGGTCGACGTTGCAACCGTCGACAGTTGACCGAACAACTTCTCGCTCAATATAACGGGCTCGAGGGGCGCCATGGCGGTGAGCAATCCTTGAATTTCCGCGTTGTCCGCGCCGCTGTCGCTGAGAACGAGTTCTGCCGGCATCCCGACGTGCTCGCGATAGGCCGCGATGAGATGGACGCCGTCCAGCACTGACAACCCGCTTTGCTTGCGCTCGCGCGATGACTGCGTCAGCTTGAGCAGGGATTTGAAGCGCGGATTATCTGCGGAAACGATGCGTTTCATACCGAGCACGTCCGGAATCCGGCGAACACGTCGCGCCGGTCAGGTGTATAGAAGTTGCGCCAGGTATTGCGCAGCAACGCGGCACTGGTCGCGAAAGAGCCGCCGCGTAAGACCCTGTGATTGCCGAACCACGGTTCGGAATACTCTTTATATGGATCGGGTTCGAAGTCCGGATATGGATTGAACCAGTCTGCAGTCCATTCCCAGACATTGCCTGTCATTTGGCGACAGCCCCATGCGCTGTCTCCTGCCGCAAATGCGCTGACCGGAGCCACGTCGCCCGTGACGCCGTAAAGATTCGACCGCGAGCTGTCCGGGGGTTGCCCGCCCCACGGATAAATACGTTTGAGATTCTGTTCGACGGGCATCGAAGCGGCGGCATTTTCCCATTCCGCCTCAGTGGGTAAACGCCGCCCGGCCCATCGGCACCATGCGTCGGCCTCGTACCAATTGACATGCACAACCGCTGCATCGGGGCGCAACGGCTTAACTTCATCGTAAGATCTTTGGAGCCACTGCCTGTGGTCTCTGGACCAATAGGCCGGCGCCTCGGCTGCAAGCTGCGAACGCCAATGCCAGCCTTCCGCGGTCCAGAACTCGCGTCGGCGATAGCCGCCCGCATCGACAAACGCCGCGAACTCGGCGTTGCTGACGGCAACGTGCGCGATTGCATAAGGACGCAACGCGACGCGATGCGCCCACTTTTCATTGTCGAAAACAAAATCGCCGCTGCGCGGCGCTCCCAGCATATAGTCGCCGCCTGTAATGGAGGCATCCCCGCGGCAATCGTCGCCCGCGCCGGGCGACACGGCCGCCACGCGTGGTGGCGCATAACCCAGCGTTTGCCGCGTGTACGTAAACGCCTCGCAATGCATTTCTTCGTGCGCCGCCGCGAGTTCGGTGAAATAGCGCAGGACCGGATCGGCCGGCTCGTGTTGCAGCCGTTCGAGCACGCGCTCGAGCACGGCGGCCATGTAGCGCAATACCGCGTCGAACGGCAGCAGCGGCAATTGCCAACGCGTGGCGTGCGGCACGCGCGCCGAGTCATACAGCGAGTCCGCCTGCACAATCAGCGATGGCGCGAAATCAGCCTGTGCCCGGTAGCGCAAACACCAGTATTCCTGAAACCACGCCAGATGCGCGATCTCCCACAAGGGCGGATTCACGATCGTCAATTGCGGACCGAGCAGACGCTGACCGTCGAGATCGGATATCAGCGACTGCGTGCGCGCGCGCGCGGCGCGCAGCCTTTGCGCCAGGGCCGGCGCGGTCGACAATGTCGTCAGTTGGCGCGTGCGGTCCTCTGCTATAGTTTGCGTGGCCGGCATGCATCCATTCTAACTTATCGCCATCGGTGAAAATCGCTCTCATCACGCCGGCGCGGCCCGCCGCCCATTCGGGCAACCGCAACACAGCGCAGCGCTGGGCGTCGCTGCTGCGCGAGCTGGGCCATCGCGTTCGCGTGCAACTCGAGTGGGACGGCAAGCCGGTGGACCTGATGATTGCCTTGCATGCAAGGCGCAGCCATGCGTCGATAACCGCATTTGCCGCCGCTTGTCCAGAGCGTCCGCTGGTTGTCATTTTGACGGGCACTGACCTGTACGGCGACATCCGCGTCGACGCCATGGCTAAATTATCATTGCGCCTGGCGACGCGGCTCGTGGTATTGCAGGACGCCGGTCTCGATGAACTAGCGCCCGCTTTGCGGCGGAAAACCCGTGTTATCTACCAATCGACGCAGCGCATCAAACCGGCTCCGCCGCTTGTATCATGCTTTGAGGTCTGCGTCAGCGGCCATTTACGTGAAGTCAAAGATCCCTTCCGGCTGGCGGCGGCATTGGCGCATCTTCCAGCGCACAGCCGCGTGCGCGCCACGCAGCTCGGCGGCGCCATGAGCGCGGCGATGAAACGTACGGCACAGGGCTGGCAGCGGCGGGAACCGCGCTATCGCTGGCTTGGTGAGCTGGCGCATGGCCGCGCCTTGCGCCAGCTTGCGCGGGCCCGCCTTCTCGTAATCAGCTCGCGTTTGGAGGGCGGTGCCAACGTCATAAGCGAGGCGCTGGCGGCAGGCGTGCCGGTTATCGCATCGCGCGTCGCCGGCAATATCGGCATGCTTGGCAACGACTATGCAGGTTATTACTCGTTCGGCAACGAGCGCGCGCTGGCACGAATGGTATGGCGCGCGGAATCCGACCGACTGTTTTATTCCAGGCTGCGCCGTCAGTGCGCAGCACGCCGCTCACTGACCGCGCGCGGGCGCGAGAAAAACGCATTGCGCCGGCTGCTGCGCGAACTGCAGCCGCAACGCAAAGACTCAGATATTTTCCAGCAGTAGCCGAACGGGCGCAAACGACCGCCGGTGCACCGCCGACACACCATGGATGCGCAGTGCATCCACGTGGGCGGCTGTCGGATAACCTTTATGGCGATCGAAACCGTATAGGGGAAATTGCGCGTGCAACTCCAGCATCACCGCGTCGCGTGCGGTTTTTGCGAGAATCGACGCCGCCGATATCTCAGCGACCGACGAGTCGCCGCGCACGATCGCGCGCGCCGGATGCGCGACCAATGGACAAAAAAGCCCGTCGACCAGCACTTCGCTTGGCGCGATCCATAGCGCTTCGACCGCGCGCCGCATCGCCAGCAAAGTTGCCTGCAGGATATTCAATGCATCGATTTCTTCGACGGACGCACTGGCCACCGCCCACGCCGCCGCGCTTTGTTTGATCTTGATCGCCAGCGCGTCGCGACGGGCCGCACTCAGAGTCTTCGAATCCGCCAAGCCCCGCATGCGCGGGCGGCCCAGGATAACGGCCGCGGCGAACACCGGACCGGCCAGCGGCCCGCGCCCCGCCTCATCGACGCCGCATCGCATGTCAACGTCACGCCTCATCGACGCCATGGTGTGCATGTCAGCGCTGCAGCAGCGGCAGAACCGCGCGCGCTGCCTGCCCGGCGGCACCCCGGTTGAGGCTGGCACACAGCGCCGCAAATTTGCCAGCCAGCCGCTCGCGTATTACGCGGTCACCAAGCAGATTGAGCAGCGCATCGGCGAGGTTCTGCGCTGTCGCGTCGTCCTGGATCAGTTCCGGCACGACGAATTCTCCGGCGAGAATATTGGGCAGCCCGTAATACGGCAAATAACCTTTGCCGCGCAGCAACCAGTAGCTCGCGCGCGGCATTTTGTACGTGATGACCATGGGCTTGCACAGCAATGCTGCTTCGAGCGTGGCGGTCCCCGACGCAACCAGCACGACGTCGGCGGCGGCCATCGCCTCCTGTGCATGGCCGAACATGATGGTGAGCGGCAGGTCCGCGGCGTTGTTCCTGTAAAGCGCGGTTTCGAACTGCGCGCGCGTTTCGCGCGTCGCGAGCGGCGCCAGAAACACTGCCTCCGGCACCCGCGCGTGTATGACCTTGGCGGTTTGGATAAAAAGGTCCGCCATGTAATCAAGCTCGCTCTGGCGGCTCCCCGGCAGCATGGCGATCACCGGCAGCGCCGGCGACAACCTGAGTTGCTCGCGGGCGGCGTCGTTGCGCGGCACGCTGTCCAGTACGTCGACCAGCGGATGGCCGACGAATGCCACGTCTATGCCCGCATCGCGATAGATTTCTTCTTCGAACGGAAACAGCGTCAGCATCTTGGAGACCGCACGCTTGATCTTGCGCAGGCGCTCGCCGCGCCACATCCAGATGGCGGGGCTCACGTAGTGCACGGTCGGTATGCCACGCGCCTTCAGCTTCTGCTCGAGATCGAGATTGAAATCGGGCGCATCGATGCCGATGAATACGTCGGGCGGGTTTTCGAGCAGGCGGCGGCACAGCTTGCGGCGTATGCCGACGATCTCGGCAAAGTGCTTCAGCACCTCGAAATAGCCGCGCACGGCGAGTTTCTCGAGCGCGAACCACACGTCCATGCCGGCGGCTTCCATGCGGGGCCCGCCGATGCCGACAACGGTGAGGCCGGGAACCAATTCGCGCAACGCCAGAATCAGCTGGCTGCCGATCAGATCACCGGATGCTTCGCCAGCGACGATGGCCACGGTGCGCGGACGATGCGCGAGTTCAGCGGACAATGCCACGCGTCGACTGATTGAGAAAATCCACCATCAATTGCAGCTCGGGACATTCGCCGGTTTTCGCGCCGATCTCGCGCTTGGCGTCTTCCACGCCCAGTCCTGTCTTATACAGCGTCTTATAAGCGCGCTTGATACCGGCGATACTGTCTGCGGAGAAACCGCGGCGCTTAAGCCCTTCGGCATTCACGCCGTACGGCTGCGCCGTATTGCCCGAGGCAGTGACAAACGGGGGTATGTCCTGCAATACCACTGTGCCGATCGCGGTAATGCTGTGCGCGCCTATGCGACAGAACTGGTGGACGGCCGTAAAGCCGCCGAGTATCGCGTAGTCGCCGACGTGAACATGGCCTGCAAGCTGCGAATTGTTGGCGAATATCGTATGGTTTCCGACCTGGCAATCATGGGCGAGATGCACGTACGCCATCATCCAGTTGTCGTTGCCAAGGCGCGTCACGCCGGCGTCTTGCGCGGTGCCGCAGTTGAACGTGCAAAATTCGCGGATGGTATTGCCGTCGCCGATTTCGAGCCGCGTCGGCTCCCCCGCGTACTTCTTGTCCTGCGGCTGCTCGCCGAGTGAAACAAACTGGAAAATCCGGTTGTTCCGCCCGATACGCGTGTGCCCGGTAACGACCGCGTGCGGCCCGATGCGCGAGCCTGCACCGATTTCGACGTGCTCGCCGATTATCGAGTATGCGCCGACCTCGACATCGGATGCGAGACGCGCACCCGCATGTATCAGGGCTGTTGGATGTATAGCGGCCAAGGTCGCGGCCAGCCTACGCCGACTTGCTATCGATCGACCGCAACGTGCACATCAGGTCGGCCGTGGTGACGATCTGCCCGTCGACTTTCGCGCAGGTCTGGAACCACCAGATCCCGCGCGCAAAGCGCTTGATTTCCGCGTGCAGCTCCAGCGTGTCGCCGGGCGTTACCGGCTTCTTGAAGCGTGCCTTGTCAATGCCGACGAAATAATAGACCGAGCTGTCGTCGGCCTTGTGATCGTGGGTCTTGAACGTCAGGATGGCGGCTGTCTGCGCCAATGCTTCGATGATGAGCACGCCCGGCATTACCGGATGATGCGGAAAATGGCCGGTGAAAAAATGCTCGTTGATGGTTACATTTTTGACCGCCACGATGCTCTTGCCCGGGTCGCACGACTTGACTTTGTCCACCAGCAGAAAAGGATAGCGGTGCGGCAGTAAGCCGAGTATCTGGTGTATATCCATGCTGTTCACGGCTTGCTCCCTTCATCTGTCACGACCCTGCGTTCCAGTTCGCGCACGCGCTGCGCGAGTTCATCGAGCTTGCGCAGCTGAGCGGCATTTTTCAACCATCGCTCGTGCGTCGAGAACGGATACACGCCGGTATACGTGCCGGGCTTATCGAGCGACTTCATGACGAGCGTTCCGGCGGATACGTTCACATTATCCGCGATTGTTATATGGCCGTATATCATTGCCGCGCCCCCGAGCGCGCAGTTACGCCCTATCGTCGCGCTGCCGGCGATGCCGGCGCAGGCGGCAATCGCGGTGTGCGCGCCGATTTTCACGTTATGCGCTATCTGTATCTGGTTATCGAGCTTGACGCCGTCGCCGATCACCGTGTCGTCGAGCGTGCCGCGGTCAATCGTCGTGTTGGCGCCAATTTCGACATCGTTGCCGATTTCGACGCCGCCGATCTGCGGGATTTTTTTCCATACGCCGTCCTCGCGCGCAATGCCGAAACCATCGGCACCGATGACGACGCCGGCGTGCAATGTGCAGCGCGCGCCTATTCTGCACGCGTGATACACCGAGACGTGCGCGTACAGCGTGGTATCGTCGCTGATCGCCGTATCGTCGCCGATGACGCAGCCGGCTCCGATCTGCACGCGCTTGCCGATGCGCACCCGCCGGCCAATCACTGCCGTTGCGGAAATGCATGCGGTCTTGTCCACTCGCGCCGATTTGTCGACCACGGCGGTCTTATGTATGCCGGCAATAATGGCGGCGGCCGGATTCAGCAGCGCTGAAACTTTTGCGAAGTATGCGTAGGGATTGCTGCAGACAATGCGCGGCGCCGCTGTAGCATCGCGCGCATCCGTCCCCAGGATTACGGCCCCGGCCCGCGACTGCGCAAGCTGCGGCAAATAGCGCGCCTGCGCGATGAATGTAATGTCGGCGGGCCCTGCCGCCGCGACGGTGGCGACCTGGCTTATTCGTAACCGGGGATCGCCGACGATTTCTCCGCCGAACCGGTCGACGATATCGCCTAGCTTGTAGGATTTGCGCCCGGTCATCGCCCGCCCGCAGCGTACCCGGTTAGGGAACCACTCGATGCGGCGGCACGTCCCAACTACTTCTCGGCCGCTAGAGCTTTCAGGACCCGTTCCGTGATGTCGATGCGCGGACTGCGGTAGACCGCCTCCTGCAATATCAGGTCGAATTTTTCCGCCTCCGCAATCTGCTTTATGACTTTGTTCGCGCGCTCAAACAAGGCAGCGAGCTCCTCGTTACGCCGCAGATTCAGGTCTTCCCGAAACTCGCGTTGTAGGCGCTGAAATTCGCGCGTCTGGCGACCGAGCTCGTTCTCTTTGCTGCGGCGGTCGGACTCGGCCATCGTCAAGCCGTCTTTTTCGAGCTGCGCCTGCAGATTCTTGATCTGGGTCTCGATTTTGCGCATTTCCTGATCGCGCGGTGCAAACTCTTTTTCGAGCTTCTTGGTCGCGCGCTCCGCCGGCACCGACTCCCGGTTGATGCGGTCGGCATCGATGAAACCTATTTTCACGTCTGCCGCATGGACGTAAGAAAAACCGCCCGCCAGCAATATCGCGGCCATCATCACTAATGAATAAATTTGCTTCAACGTCGTCTCCTTACACTTGCATTGAGCGGCCCGGATGCGCCTGCCTAAAACTGCTGTCCGAACTGGAATTGAATTTTCTGCGTCTTGTCACCTGCCAGCGTCCTGAAGGGTTGCGCAAAACTGAGCTTCAGAGGCCCGAACGGTGAGACATAGGATACCGCGATACCCGCCGCAGCGCGGGTCTGGCTGAGCGTGTACGTTTCCCCGATCACGCCGGCGTCAACAAACGCCGAAAGGCGAATGGACTTGTCGTTCTGCATCCCCGGGACGGGGAACAGCACTTCGAAATTTCCGACCAGCTTGCGGCTGCCGCCCGTGGGGTCACCGTTGATGTCCTTGGGCCCGATATTTGCGGGGTAGAAGCCGCGCACGGACGTGGGACCGCCCGAATAATAATTGCGGAAGAACGGCAAAGGCTTGCCGGCATAGCCGCCGCCGTAGCCAATTTCGCCATTGAAATAGAACACGAAATTACTCGTGATCGGTATATAGCGCTTGTGCTCCCCGCCGAGTTTATAAAATCGCAACGTGCCGCCAGGCAGGCCGGATTCCAGATTCGCGCGGCTGATCGCGCCTTTGGTCGGATAAATCGCGCTGTCGCGCGTGTCCCTGCCCCAGCCGGCGGTGCCGAGCACCGCGGTATTGCTGTTCCCGAAGGTGTTTACATAGTTGCTGATGATCACCGGCGCGCCGTCGAATGCCGTTATGCTCGTGTCTTCAAAGCCGAGACCGAATATGACCGTGTCGATGTCGGTAAACGGTATGCCGATCCGCGCCTGCGCGCCGTTGGTCGAAGTCTGGTAGAGACCGAGGCCGAGTGCGGATGGGTTGCTCTTGCGGTGATAAATGTCGAAGCCGCGGCTGACACCATCGACCGTCCAGTACGGTTGCGTAAACGACAGCGAATAAACGGTGTTGATCTTGCTCGAATTGATCTGCAGCGACAGATGGTTGCCTGAGCCGAAAACGTTTTGCTGGGTGATCCCGCCGCTTAGTATCACACCCTCGCTGCCGTAGCCGGCGCCGAACAGGATATTGCCCGTGGGTTTTTCGGTGACGCTGACGTTGAGATCGACCTGGTCGGTTGTGCCAGGTACGCTGGGCGTTTCGACATTGACCTCGGAGAAATAGCCGAGGCGGTCGACTCGCTGCTTGGATTTCGTGATGTTTTCCGCCGAGTACCAGCCGCCCTCGAGCTGCCGCATCTCGCGGCGTATGACTTCGTCGCGCGTCTTGGTATTACCGGACACATTGATGCGCCGGACGTAAACGCGGCGGCCCGGGTCGACGAAGAACGTAAAGCTGACCTTGCGCGTTTCCTTGTCCAGTTCGGGCACCGCGTTGACGTTGGCGAATGCATACCCCTCGTTGCCGATGCGATCGCTTAACAGCTTGGTCGATTCGGTCAGCCTGCTGCGCGAGAAGATCTCGCCGCTTTTTATCTTGATCAGCTTGCGCGCCTCGGTTTCGGGTATCAGCGTCTCGCCTGCCAGTTTCACGTCCGACACCGTGTATTGCGCGCCTTCCGATACGCCGATCGTAATGTAGACGTCTTTCTTATCGGGTGTAATCGAAATCTGCGTGGAATCCGTATTGAACTCGAGGTAGCCGCGGTCCAGATAGTACGAACGCAGGGTTTCCAGATCGGCGGCGAGTTTCTGCTTCGAGTACTGATCGTCCTTGCTGAACCATGTCAGAAGGCCAGGCGTGCGCAGCTTGAACAGGCTGACCAGGTCCTTCTCCTTGAATACCTGGTTGCCGATGATGCCGATCTGGCGGATCTTCGCGACCTCGCCTTCCACGATATCGAACTTAACACCGACGCGGTTGCGCTCCAGCGGCGTCGAGGTGGTCGTGATCTGCGCGGCGTAGCGGCCACGACTGATGTACTGGCGTTTCAGTTCCTGCTCCGCCTTATCGAGAAGGCCGCGGTCGAAAATGCGGCCATCGGCGAGCCCGACGGCGCGCAGCCCCTTCATCAGGTCTTCCTTGCTGAATTCCTTCGCGCCCACGATGTCGATCTGGGCGACCGACGGGCGTTCCTGCACGACTACGATCAGCACGCCGCCGTCGACTTCGAGGCTTACGTCTTTGAAAAAACCGGTGGCATAGAGCGAACGAATCGCCTGCGCCGCCTTGTCGTCGGTCATCGTTTCACCGACCTTGACCGGCATATAGCTGAAAATCGTGCCGGCCTCGGTGCGCTGAATGCCCTCAATGCGAATATCTTTGACGATGAATGGATCGAAAGCGTAAGCACCGCAGGCCGCGGCGGCGGCGGCGGCGAGCACTACGAGTTGAAAGAACCGCGTCAGTTTAACCATTCACCAGCCTGGTTATATCGTTATAGAGGGCAAAGGCCATGAGCACAAAAAGCAATCCCATCCCCACATTCTGTCCGATCTCCATGACCCGCGTGGAAACCGGACTTCCTTTAGCAATTTCAAGCATATAATACATCAAATGGCCGCCATCCAATAACGGGATGGGCAACAAATTCAGCACGCCGAGACTGATGCTGATGAGCGCAATGAAAGTCAAGTAGGCCACTGCGCCGATTTGCGCCGACTGTCCGGCATAGTCCGCGATGGTAATCGGCCCGCTCAGGTTCTTGAGCGAGACCTCGCCCACCAGCATTTTACCGAGCATGCGCAAGCTGAAGAGCGATGTGTCCCAGGTGCGGGCCAGCGCCTTGCCCGCGCTGGCGAGCGGCGAATACTGCACATCCACCATATACTGCTTGACCGCTTCGGGATCAACTTTCACGACGATACCGATACGGCCGACGACGCCGGAATTGTCGGTTACCGCATCGGGCGTAACCTTAAGCTCGACCACCGCATCAGCGCGCTTGACGGTCAGCCTGACTTCACGCCCGGCGCTTGCCCCAATCGTAGCGACGACTTGATCCGGCGCCTGTTGGGCCTTGCTGTCGATTGCAAGTATCTTGTCGCCCGCGAGCACCCCGCCGCGGTCTGCCGCGCCACCGGGCACCACGCGACCTACAATCGGCGGGAGCGGCGGCTGCTGGCGCGCAAACCCCAGCGCGCGCAAAAAATCGCCATCGAGATCGGCCGGCTTGAGGGATGACATCTCCAGCCTGCGGAAGTGAATTTCTGCACGCTCGTTCTGCACCTCCAGACTGACGGCCGCACGGTCGACCGCATATTTGAGCAGGAGCCAGCGCGCATCCTGCCACGTCGTCACGGGGTCGCCGCCGATCTTGACTATCGTATCGCCGGTCTCGAACTGCGCGTGCGCGGCCGGCGACTCCGGCGTCACGCCGCCGATGACGGGCCGAACGCCCGGCACGCCGTGCATGAATATCAGCCAGTATAGAAATATTGCCAGCAGAAAGTTCGCCAACGGACCCGCCATCACGATGAAGAAACGCCGGTAAACGGATTGGCGGTTGAATGCACGCGGCAACTCATGCGGCGCCACCTCGCCTTCGCGCTCATCGAGCATTTTGACGTAGCCGCCGAGCGGAAACGCCGCGAGCGCCCATTCCGTGCGGTCGCGGCCGAGGCGGCGGCTCGCGATGACGCGGCCGAAACCGACCGCGAAGCGCAGCACTTTGACGCCGCACAAGCGCGCCGCCAGGTAATGGCCGAATTCGTGCACGACTATCAACGAACCCAGCGCGAAGCCAAAAGCTATTATTGTCGTCAGTATATTCATCGCACTCTACTCTCTGGTGGGTCTCAGGCAGAAGCGCGCGCGGGGCGCACCGTGTTGCGCGCGAGCCATGTCTGCGCACAGTCGCGCGCGCTCAAATCGGCCGCGAACACGTCCTCGATGCCGCTCAACTGCGCGGCCGTCACCGCGGACAGGGTGTGCTCGATCAAGTCCGGAATGCGATCGAAACTCAGTTGCGCATCTAGAAACGCGCCAACCGCTACTTCATTGGCGGCATTCAGCACCGCCGGCGCGCTGCCCCCGGAGCGCAATGCCGAGCGCGCGAGGTCCAGGCACGGGAACCGCGCGGAATCGGTGTCGGCAAAATTCAACTGTCGCAGCGCCGCCAGATCGAGCGACGCAACGCCCGCCTCGATACGGTCCGGGTACGCGAGAGCGAATGCGATGGGCGTGCGCATGTCGGGATTGCCCAACTGCGCAATCAACGATCCGTCGACGTATTCGACCAAAGAATGAATTACGCTTTCGGGATGCAATACGACCGCGATTTGCGCTTCGCCCGCGTTGAATAGCCAGCTCGCCTCGATGACCTCGAGTCCCTTGTTCATCATGGTCGCGGAATCAACCGAGATCTTGCGTCCCATTACCCAGTTCGGGTGCGCGCATGCTTCATCGGGAGTCACGCTGCGCAGCCGCTCGCGAGGCACGTTGCGGAACGGGCCACCGGACGCAGTCAACACAATGCGGCGCACGCCGGCGGCCGCGAGGTCGCCGGAAAAACTGCGTGGCAGCGCCTGAAAGACCGCATTGTGCTCGCTGTCGATCGGCAACAAAGTCGCGCCATGGGCGCGCACGGCCTGCATGAAAACCGGGCCGGCAGTCACGAGCGCTTCCTTGTTTGCGAGCAGCACGCGCTTGCCGGCCTGAACCGCCGCAAAGCTCGCGCGCAATCCGGCAATCCCGACGATCGCCGCCATGACGGTATCGACTTCGGGCAGTCGCGCGACTTCCTCCAGCGCCGCAGGGCCGTGCAGCACGGTAGTCGCGCTCCCCTGCGCGCGCAGGCGCGGCTGCAATTGCTCCGCATCCTGTTCCGTGCCAATCACCGCATAGCGCGGGGCGAATGTCATGCACTGTCTCAGCAGCAGCTCGCTCTGACGATGAGCGGTCAGGGCGACAACGTTGAAACGGTCACGATGTCGCGCCACTACGTCCAGCGTGTTGACGCCGACGCTGCCGGTCGAACCGAGTACCGCCAGCTGCCGAATTTTCCGCATTCCGGTCATCGAGTAAATATGAGGGCTGCCAGGGGCATCGCCGCGACTACGCCGTCAATACGGTCGAGTATTCCGCCGTGTCCCGGCAGCAGGGTGCCGCTGTCTTTTACGCCGGCGCAGCGCTTGAGCCATGACTCGAACAAATCACCATATATGCTGAAGACCGTCATGCCCACAAACGCGCCCGCCAGAAACTGCCAGTCATAGCTCATCCACCGGCCGCAATACACGATCAGAGCATACACCGTGACAGTGGCCAACGCACCGGCCACGCCTTCCCACGTCTTACCCGGACTGATGGCAGGCGCCAGCTTGCGCCGGCCGAACTGGTGCCCGAAAAAATACGCAGCCGTATCGGCGATCCACACCACGCCCAGCAGCAGCAGCAACGTCAGCGGGTCGCGCTGCAATTGCGCGAGCGCGAGCGACGCTGGCAGCAATACCGCAATGCCGGTCGTCGCCAGCGCGAACCGGTTGCTGGCGCGTAGCTTGAGCCACAGCCAGCACGGCGCTATCACCACCCAGAATACGCAGCTCAAAACAAATATCGCGCGGTGCACCGCCGCCAATCCCTGCGCCGTGCCTGCCGCGTCCGGCACAGCGGCGTACCAAAGCAACGCGCCGCCGAGCGTGAGCGTGCCCAGGAACACCATTTCGGCGGTACGATCGAACGCCGCGAGCCGTGACCATTCATGGCCGGCGGCGAGCAGGGGTACGATCAGCGCGAGTTGCCACCAGACGGCGGGCAGCAAAAACATCGCCGCCAGCAGCAGCGGCAGGAGAATTGCGGCCGTCAGCACGCGTTGCTTGAGCATCAGGCGACGACGGTCCCGCGGCTAGCCGCGATGCGCGGCATGTGCAGAGACTTGCCCTGCGTGGTCTTCGCGCAGCTGTTCGCTCGTGCGCCCGAAGCGCCGTTCACGCTGCTGGTACGAGGCCACTGACATGTTGAAGGCGGCATTGTCGAAATCGGGCCACAACGTGTCCGTGAAATACATTTCAGTATAGGCAAGCTGCCACAACAAAAAATTACTGATGCGCTGCTCGCCGCCAGTGCGTATGAACAAATCGGGCTCGGGCGCGTAGGCAAGCGACAGATAAGGCGCAAGGTCCCCTTCGGTAAAATCCGCCGCCAGTGCGGGCTTGTCGTGAAGCATGCGTTTGACTGCCTGCATGACGTCCCAGCGTCCACCGTAGTTGGCGGCGACCGTCAACGTCAATCGCTTGTTTTCGCGCGTGAGAGACTCGGCGTCGCTGACGAGGTGCCGCAACGGGCGCTCGAAGCGCGAAAGATCGCCGATCACCTTGAAGCGCACGCCGTTCTCGTGCAGCTTCGCGACTTCCTGCTCGAGCGCCGCGATAAAGAGCTGCATGAGGAACGAAACTTCTTCAGCCGGGCGGCGCCAGTTCTCGCTGCTGAACGCAAACAGCGTCAGGTATTCCACGCCCCGCTCGACGCACGCGCGCACAGTGCTGCGCACGTTTTCGACGCCGCGCTTGTGGCCGGCGATGCGCGGAAGAAAGCGCTGCTTGGCCCAGCGGCCGTTGCCATCCATGATGATGGCGATATGACGCGGCATCGACGCGGCATCCGGTATCGCAATGGTGGAACTGGGGATTACCACGGCGCTGCGCTCGCTTGCCCTTAGACCGCCATCAGATCGGTTTCTTTGGCGGCCAGCGCCTTGTCGATTTCGGCGATATGACGGTCGGTCAGCTTCTGCACGTCGTCCTGTGCCTTGCGCTCTTCGTCTTCGGCAACCTTCTTCTGCTTGAGCAGGTCCTTGAGATGATTATTGGCGTCGCGCCGGATGTTGCGCACGGCGACGCGCGCGCCCTCCGCTTCCTTGTGCACGACCTTGATCAGGTCTTTGCGACGCTCTTCGGTCAACGGCGGCATCGGCACGCGCACCGTTTCGCCCATCGTCGCCGGATTCAGACCGAGGCCGGCATCGCGAATCGCTTTTTCGATCGCCGCCACCATTTTCTTTTCCCACGGCGTCACACCGATCGTGCGGGCGTCGAGCAGGGTCACGTTCGCTACCCCGCCGATCGCCGTCTGCGTCCCGTAATAATCGACCATCACGTGATCGAGGATCCCCGTGTGAGCGCGGCCCGTGCGCACCTTGCCGAGATCGTTTTTCAACGCCTCAAGGCTCTTTTTCATCTTTTCTTCGGTGGATTTCTTGATGTCGGCAATCATATGAGCTCCCCGCTAGCAATGCACGAGCGTGCCTTCGTCCTGACCCATGACGACGCGCTTGAATGCGCCCGGTTTGAAAATGCTGAACACGTTGATGGGCAGCTTCTGGTCGCGGCACAAGGTCAACGCCGTCGCGTCCATCACTTTCAGGTTTTTGATAATGGCTTCGTCGAACGTAAGGCTCTTGTAGCGCATCGCGTCGGCGTGCGTTTTCGGATCTTCGGTGTAGACGCCGTCGACTTTGGTCGCCTTCAATACGAGACTCACGTTCATTTCCATGCCGCGCAGGGCGGCGGCCGTATCGGTAGTAAAGAACGGGTTGCCGGTGCCGGCGGCGAAAATCACGACCTTGCCCTCTTCCAGATAGCGCATGGCCCTGCCACGGATATACGGCTCGACCACCTGCTCGATATTGAGCGCTGACTGCACGCGGCTCACCAGATTCATATGGCGCATCGCGTCCTGCAGCGCGAGCGCGTTCATGACGGTTGCCAGCATCCCCATGTAGTCGGCGGTTGCGCGGTCCATCCCCGCTGCCGCAGGCGCCATCCCGCGAAAAATATTCCCTCCGCCGATAACCACCGCGACTTCGACGCCTAGGGCCACCACCTCTGCGATTTCGGAAATAATCCGCTCGATCGTCGCGCGATTGATACCGTAACTGTCCTCACCCATCAGCGCTTCGCCGCTGAGCTTGAGCAATATTCTTTTATGCGCGGGTTGGTCGGCCATGAGGTTAGCTGGACTGCGCGCCCCCGGCAGCACGCTTGGCCTGCGCCTGCACCTCGGCAACGAAGTCGTCCTTGCGTTTCTCGAGACCTTCGCCGACGACGTAAAGATAAAACGCGTGGACCTGGGCGCCCTTGCTCTTCAGCAGCTGCTCGATAGTCTGCTTGTCGTCTTTCACAAACGGTTGTCCGAGCAAAGTCACTTCCTTCAAAAATTTCTGCACGCTGCCTTCAACCATTTTTTCGACTATGTTGGGGGGCTTGCCAGACTCCGCTGCCTTGGCCGCCGCTATGTCGCGCTCGCGTTTGATGAGATCGGCCGGAATCTGCTCTTTCGACAGCGCCACCGGTTTGATGGCGGCGATATGCATCGCGATGTCCCGCGCCAGTGCCTCGTCACCGCACGTGATATCGAGCAGCACACCGACTTTGGCGCCGCCGTGGATGTAAGTCGCGAGGCGGCCGGCCGCGGCCACCCGCGCGAATCGCCGCAGCGAGACGTTTTCGCCGATTTTCCCGACTAGCGCCTTGCGCACCTCTTCAACGGTCGCGCCGTCGAGCGTCGACGCGGCCAATGCAGCGACATCGGCGGGGTTGACGCGTGCCGCGAGTTCTGCCGCTTTGTTCGCGAACGCCAGGAAATCCTCGTTCTTGGCGACAAAATCGGTTTCGCAATTAACTTCGATGATCGCGCCGAGCTTCCCGTCGCCCGCAACGTGCGCCGCAACTATGCCTTCGGCGGCGACCCGCGCCGAGGCCTTGCTCGCCTTATTGCCAAGCTTGATGCGCAGTATCTCTTCGGCCTTGCCGAGATCGCCATTCGCTTCGGTAAGCGCCTTCTTGCATTCCATCATTGGCGCGTCCGTCTTGTCGCGCAATTCCCTGACCATACCTGCGGTGATTTCCGCCATTTCCACTCCAGATTCCGAAAAAAATTCATCCACAACCGCTGAACTGCCGCGCGTCGGCGCGATCCGCTTACGGTGCCCGTGCTGTTGCTTTAAAAAAAGGGGCATCAGCCCCTTTTTTTGCGCAAGGTGTCCGTTATTTCGTTGGCGCCGCGTCCTCGACCTCGACGAATTCCTCGTCGCCGCCGATGATTTCCTGCACCACTTGATTGCGTCCCTCCAAAATCGCGTCCGCCACGCCGCGCGCATACAACCGGATAGCGCGGCTGGAGTCGTCATTGCCCGGAATTACGTAATCGACGCCTTCCGGATTGTGGTTGGTGTCGACCACGGCGATGATGGGTATGCCCAGCTTCTTCGCTTCGGCAATCGCGCCTTTGTGATAACCGACGTCGATCACGAACAGCGCATCCGGCAATCCGCTCATGTCCTTGATCCCGCCCAGGCTGCGCTCGAGCTTGACGATTTCACGCTGGTAATTCAGCGCTTCTTTCTTGACCAGCTTCTCGAACGTGCCGTCCTCGGCCATCGCCTCCATGTCTTTCAGGCGCTTGATCGAAGCTTTGACGGTTTTATAATTGGTCAGCATGCCGCCGAGCCAGCGGTGGTCGACATACGGCGCGCCTGCACGCTGCGCTTCTTCCTTGATGATCTCGCGCGCCTGCCGCTTGGTGCCCACGAACATGATGACGCCCTTGTTGGCGGTCATCTGGCGCACGAACTTCAGCGCGTCCTGGTAAAGCGCGAGCGTCTTTTCCAGGTTGATGATATGAATTTTATTGCGATGGCCGAAGATAAACGGGGCCATCTTGGGATTCCAGTAGCGGGTCTGGTGTCCAAAATGGACGCCACACTCCAGCATTTCACGCATGCTAGTTGACATACAATCTCCAGTAGGGTTAAGCCTCCATCCGCCTGCATACACTCGTTGCCGAGCACCCTGACTTGTGGCGGATGTGCGATTTCTGGCTGAAAACCCAATAAATTCATTAGGAAACCTTGTTTCAGCGCAGTCGATAATTATATCATCTTTAACCAGCTACGCTCAACCGCAGAATGGCCACGGGGGCTGAAATGACGCCAGGCCGATGTCCCGTGGCCTTCGCGCGTTTGGTTTGCTGTCCAAACTCGACTAGAATCCGCCCTCCTTTTGATTTGATTGCATAAAAGTCTCTGTATGGTCCGTTTCCTGTCATGAATGCCGCACTTAAAACCGCTGAAGAAATCAACAAAATGCGCGTGGCCGGGCGGCTCGCGTCCGAAGTCCTCGATTTCATCACGCCCCATGTCAAACCGGGCATCACCACCAACGAAATCGACCGGCTATGCCACGATTACATGGTCAACGAGCAGAAAACGGTGCCGGCTCCTCTTAACTATGCGCCGCCCGGTTACCAGCCTTACCCGAAATCAGTCTGCACTTCAGTTAACCACGTCGTATGCCACGGCGTGCCCGGCGATAAAAAACTGAAGGCGGGTGACATCGTCAATATTGACGTCACCGTGATCAAAGACGGGTATCACGGCGACACCAGCCGCATGTTTTACGTCGGCCAGCCGGCGGTGCAGGCCCATCGTTTATGCGAGATCACCTACGAATGCATGTGGCGCGGCATTGCAGTCGTGCGCGCCGGCGCGCGCCTCGGCGATATCGGTCATACCATCCAGGCTTGCGCGGAAGGCTACGGTTGCAGCGTGGTGCGTGAATTCTGCGGCCATGGCATAGGCGCCAAATTCCATGAAGAGCCGCAGGTGCTGCACTATGGCCGCCCCGGCACCGGGATGCAACTCGCAGCCGGCATGACTTTCACGATAGAACCGATGATCAACGCCGGACGTGCGGGCATACGCCAGCTCGCCGACGGCTGGACCATAGTGACCAAAGATCATAGTTTGTCCGCGCAGTGGGAACATACCGTGCTCGTCACCGAGCATGGCTACGACGTGCTAACCGTGTCCGCAGGCACGCCGCAGCCACCTGCTTTCATTAACGGCGGCAATGGCTGACGTCCCGCAGCTGCCGCAACACTCACCTGCCATGGCGGAAGCGCCAGGCTTGCGAATGAAACGGCGGCTTGCCGAAAGCCGCGTCACGCTGCGCGATCGGTATTTCGAACACGCATCAGCGCCGGTGCAGCTGCGCGAGCATCGAAAATTGGTTGACAACACGCTCAAGAGTGCATGGAAGCAGGCAGGCATTCCGCGCGACGTCGTGCTGGTCGCCGTTGGCGGCTACGGCCGCGGCGGGCTGTTTCCGTATTCGGACATCGACCTTCTTGTCCTGCTGCCGCAAGCGGCCAACGTGGAACTCACGCAGAAGCTCGAGCAGTTCGTGAGCCTGCTGTGGGACATCGGCCTCGACGTCGGCCACAGCGTGCGCACGGTCGCCGAGTGCGTCGAACTCGCGGCCCAGGACATCACGATACAGACGAGCCTGCTCGAAGCCCGTCTCGTCGCCGGCGAGCGCAAGCTGTTCCTTAAGTTCGAAAAAGAATTTATGCGCGCTCTGGACGCGCCGCAATTCACCAAAGCCAAGCGCCTCGAGCAAGAGCAGCGCCACGCGCGCTATCACGACACCAATCTCGAGCCCAACATAAAAGAGACCGCCGGCGGGCTGCGCGATCTGCAGACCATCCTGTGGATCAGCCAGGCGGCCAGCATCGGCACGCGCTGGTCCGACCTCGTAAAAAACGAAGTCATTACGCGCCGCGAAGCCGCGCTGCTGCGCAAACACGAGGCGTTCCTGCAAAATCTGCGCATACGCCTGCACTACCTCGCGCAACGGCGCGAAGAGCGGCTCGTCTTCGACGTGCAGACCGCGCTGGCGACGCAGATGGGCCTGCGCGATACTGCGCACCGGCGCGCGAGCGAACATCTGATGCAGCGCTTTTACCGCACCGCGATTGAAATCAGTCAGTTGAATACCATCGTGCTGCAGAACCTCGGCTCGCGAATCTTCCCGCCGCGCGGGCGCACCGTCGAGGAGATCAACGAGCGCTTCAACAGCCGCAACGAACTGCTCGAGGCGGTCGACGAGGGGCTTTTCAGGCGCGAACCCAGCGCGATGCTCGAGGCCTTCGTCATCCTCCAACAGCGCCACGAACTGAAAGGCATCGCTGCTGCCACGTTGCGCGCGCTGTGGCGCGCGAGCCCGCTCATCAATCCTGCGTTCCGGCGCGTGCCGCGCAACCGTGAGCTTTTCATGCAGCTCCTGAAAAGCCCGTCGCGCGTCGTGCGCGAGCTCAAACGCATGAATCAGTATGGCATTCTCGGGCGCTACATTCCCGCATTCGGCCGCATCGTCGGCCAGATGCAGCATGATCTCTACCATGTCTACACGGTCGACGAACACATACTGAATGTGATGCGCAATCTGCGGCGCTTTGCCGTGCCCGAGCTCGCGCATGAGTTTCCGCTTGCCAGCCGGCTGATGATTGATTTCGACCGCCCGGAGCTGCTCTACCTTGCGGGCCTCTTTCACGACATCGCGAAAGGCCGCGGCGGTGACCACTCAGCGCTGGGCAAAGTGGACGCGCTGCGGTTCGCGCGCGAGCATGGCTTGGCACGCGCGGATGCGGAGCTTGTCGCATGGCTGGTGCAAAACCATCTTGTCATGTCCGCTACCGCCCAGAAAAAAGACCTCTCCGATCCGGACGTGATCAGCGCATTCGCCGCGCACGTCGGCGATGAGCGGCATCTGATCGCTCTCTATATCCTCACCGTCGCCGACATACGCGGCACCAGCCCCAAAGTCTGGAATGGCTGGAAGGCGAAACTGCTCGAAGAC
The DNA here is from genome assembly GCA_025363575.1 of Betaproteobacteria bacterium. The sequence continues at coordinate 23,956 of JANYDM010000087.1, forward strand.
CTGTTCCTCATGACGCGCCGCCGTCTGGGCGGTGACGCACGCTCGCTCGACAGCAGTCTGCAACTGCGTCAGGACGCCGTTAAAGCTAAACTGCGGCTGTATGCAATCAAGGACGAAGCCGTCGAGAAATTATGGTCGCAGCTCGACATCTCGTACTTTCTGCGCCACAACGCCGATGAAATCGCGTGGCATACGCGCCTCCTGAATTACCGCGTGGACACCCCTGCGCCGGTGGTCAAGGCGCGCCTGTCGCCCGCCGGCGAAGGCCTGCAGGTAATGATCTACGTGCGCGACCAGAAGGACCTGTTCGCCCGCATCTGCAGCTTCTTCGAGCGCATCAGCTATTCGATTGTCGACGCAAAAATCTACACGACCCGCCACGGTTACGCGCTCGACAGCTTCGCGATACTCGATCCCAACAACCAGAAGCCGCAGTACCGCGATCTCATCGGTTATATCGAATACGAACTCGGCGAGCGCCTGGCCAATGAAACGCCGCTCGAACCGCCGGCGCAAGGCCGCGTCAGCCGCCAGCTCAAGCATTTCCCGATCACGCCCGAAGTCAGAATCACGGCCGACGAGCGCGGCCTCTACAAAGTGCTGAACATCATCGCCGGCGACCGTCCCGGCCTGCTGTCACGCGTCGGCCGCTGCCTCGTCGACTACCAGATCAATTTATATACCGCCAAGATCAATACGCTAGGCGACCGCGCCGAGGACGTGTTTCTGATCAACGGACCGGCGCTGAGCGACCCGAAAAAACTGATCAAGCTCGAAAGCGACTTGGTGCGGGAACTGCAGACGTGACTAGAGGATTGAGGATTGAGGACCTACACTATTTTCTCGATCCTCAATCCTGCCTTCTAGTCATCCTCGATGTCCTCGCCCGGAAAGAGCACGTCGGTAAAACCGAAACGGCTGAGGTCGCGCATGCGCATGGGATATAAAACCCCGATCAGGTGATCGCATTCGTGCTGCACGACGCGTGCATGGAAACCTTCGACGTTGCGGTCAACCGGCTTCCCGAACTGGTCGTAACCCTGGTAGCGCAAGCGTGTAACTCGCGGCACCACGCCGCGCATGCCAGGCACCGACAAGCAGCCTTCCCAGCCGTCTTCGACTTCCGGATCGAGCGTAGTCAACGTCGGATTGATCAATACGGTTTGGGGCACTTCGTCCGCGTCGGGATAACGCGGGTTCTGCGCTATCCCGAAAATCACCACCTGTAGCCCGACACCGATCTGCGGCGCCGCGAGCCCCGCGCCGTCGAGTGCCGCCATTGTGTCCTGCATGTCGGCGAGCAATGCATGCAACTCGGGCGTGTCGAAGCGCTCGACCGGCCGCGCGCGCTCCAGCAGACGCGGATCGCCCATGCGTAAAACCTCTTTAATCGCCATGGCCTTTTACCAATTCCTCGAGAATTCGCTGCACCCGCCCCGTTGTTCGCTGCAATATTGCCGCCATTTCATCCACGGCAATAGCAGTTCCGCTGCTACCGCGTCCGGCCGCATGATTGACGACGATCGCGAGCGTGGCATAAGCCACGCCGATTTCGCGCGCGAGCACTGCCTCCGGCATGCCGGTCATACCCACCATGTCGGCGCCATCGCGCTCAAGGCGATTGATTTCAGCGGCAGTTTCAAGGCGCGGCCCTTGCGTTGCGGCATAGACGCCGCCGTCGATTACTGCTTCGCCCGCCCTCTTCGCCGCCGCTATGCACGCCACGCGCAATGAGGACGTATACGGAAGTGTAAAGTCGACATGCTGCACGCCGCGGTCACCCAGTGCGCAGAACGTACCGGCACGTCCGTGCGTGTAGTCGATAATCTGGTCCGGGATCGCCAAAACCGAGGGCGACAAGTCTTTGCGTATGCCGCCCACGGCTGCAATACCCAGAACGCTTTTCACGCCAACGGAGTGCAACGCCCAGATATTGGCCAGGTAATTGATCTGGTGCGGCGGTATCGTGTGGCCGTGGCCGTGCCGCGCAAGAAACACGACGGCATGACCGGCAATGGTCCCGAATGTGAGCGCGCCCGACGGCTCGCCGTAAGGCGTGCGCACAACTTCGCGGCGCACGGCGGCGAGGCCGGGGATATTGGCGAACCCGCTGCCGCCGATAATCGCTAACATTCGCTTAGGCCGGTTTTCAACGCGTAGACCGCCGGCAGATTGCGCCATGCGCCTTTGACATCCATGCCGTAGCCGAATACGTAGCGGTTCGGCAGTGAGATGCCGACGAAATCGGCAGCGATCGGTTTCGGCGCACCGATGGCCTTGTCGGCAAATACCGCCGCATAAAATTTCGCCGCGCCTGCCGCCAGCACCCGCCGCCGGATTTCCACCAGCGTAAGGCCCATGTCGAGGATGTCATCGATGACAAGCACAGTGCGTCCCACCATGCTCTCATGTGGAAATGATTTCCACTCGACGCTGCCACCCGTCGTCGCATTGCCATACCGCGTCACATGCACGTAGTCCAGATCGAGCGGAAACGCGAGTAGCGGCAGCAGCTGCCCGGTAAACACGACGGCACCGCTCATAACGCTCAAGACCAGCGGATTGGACGCCGCGAGAGCGGTCGATATTTCCGCCGCGACTCGCCGCACGGCGCGGCTGACAGCGTCCGCGGGGCAGACCAGCTCCGCGGACTTCAATATGTGCTGCGCTTCTGCCGCAAGCATGGCTATGCGTTGTCGGTCTGTCGCGACTCAGCGCCGCAACTTCGCGAGATGCTGTTTGAACTCACGTGCGACCTCCGGATGCTTGAGCCCGTACGCGACATTGGCCTTCAGATAGCCGAGTTTGCTGCCGCAATCGTAGCGCACGCCGGAGAATTGATGCGCCAGCACGCGTTCCTCCTGCAGCAATGCAGCGATACCGTCGGTCAGTTGAATTTCGCCGCCTGCACCGGGCTTGACGCGCTGCAGGAAATGAAAAATCCGCGGCGACAAAATATAGCGTCCGACGACGCCCAGGCGCGAAGGTGCCTTGGCAGGCTGCGGCTTTTCCACGATGGCCGACACTGGGTAGAGGTTCCCCTGGCGTCGTCCCGGCATGATGATGCCGTATTGACGCGTTTCACCGCGTGCGACCTTCTGCACGCCGAGCAACGAGCAGCGCTCGCGGCGGTAGACGTCGACCATCTGCTTCATGACCGGCGGCTTACTGTCGATCAGGTCATCAGCGAGTATGACCGCGAACGGCTGATCGCCGATTACGGGCTGCGCGCACAGCACGGCGTGACCCAGGCCCAGCGCTTCCTGCTGGCGCACGTAGATGCATTTGACGTGCCGCGGAACGACGTCTCGCACCATCGCCAGCATCGCGTGCTTGCCGCGCGTTGTAAGCTCGGACTCGACTTCGAACGCCTTGTCGAAATGGTCCTCGATTGCGCGCTTGCTGCGGCCGGTGATGAACACCAGCTCGGTAATGCCAGCCGCGACCGCTTCTTCGACCGCATATTGGATGAGCGGCTTGTCGACGACCGGCAGCATCTCTTTGGGGCTGGCCTTGGTCGCCGGCAAAAAACGCGTGCCGAGGCCCGCGACCGGAAATACCGCTTTGGTAATCACATTGCCCATAGTCTCTATTGCTCCAGCAGCTGCAGCAGTCCTGCTTCGTCCAGTATAGCAACACCCAGTTCGCGCGCCTTGTCGAGCTTGCTGCCGGCTTCGCTGCCCGCAACCACGTAATCAGTTTTCTTCGATACGCTGCCGCTCACCTTGCCGCCGTAGTCACGGATCTTCTGCGCGGCTTCGTCGCGGCTAAGATGCGGCAGCGTTCCCGTCAACACGAAGGTCTTGCCGCTGATGCGGCCGCTGGCATCGATGCGCTGCGGCGCCGTTTCTGCAAATGTCACGCCGGCCGCGATCAATTGCGCAATGACTTCGCGATTGTGCGGTTCACGGAAGAACTCAACGAGGCTTGCGGCCACTACCGGCCCGACATCGGGCACCTGCTGCAGCGCCGCCACATCCGCCGCTGCAATGCGGTCGAGATTGCCGAAATAACGCGCCAGGTCCTGCGCGGTGGTTTCGCCCACGTTGCGGATGCCGAGCGCGTAGATGAAACGCGCCAGTGTCGTGTGCTTGCTTTTTTCAATGGCAGCGACGAGATTGTTCGCCGACTTCTCCGCCATGCGCTCGAGTTCCGCGAGGCTTGCAATGCCGAGCTTGTAGACGTCGGCGGGCGTGCGCACGATATTCGCCGCCACCAGTTGCTCGACCAGTTTCTCGCCCAGGCCCTCGATGTCCAGCGCGCGGCGGCCGGCGAAATGCAGCAATGCCTGCCGGCGCTGCGCCGGGCAGAACAATCCGCCAGTGCAGCGTGCAACCGCCTCGTCCGGCAATCGCACCACCGCCGATTCGCATTCCGGGCATGTCGCCGGCATCACAAACGGACGCGCGTCTGCAGGACGCCGCCCGGCGACGACGCCGACAATCTCGGGAATCACGTCGCCGGCGCGGCGTACGATAACCGTATCGCCTATCCATACGTCCTTGCGCCGCACCTCGTCCTCGTTGTGCAGCGTCGCATTAGTCACCGTCACACCACCCACGAATACCGGCTGCAATCGCGCGGTCGGTGTCACCGCGCCGGTGCGCCCCACCTGCACGTCGATATTCAGCACGGTAGTCATCTGTTCCTGCGCGGGATACTTGTGCGCAATGGCCCAGCGCGGCTCGCGCGTGCGAAAGCCCAGGTTCTGCTGCACGCGCAGACTATTCACCTTGTAGACCACGCCGTCGATGTCGAACGGCAACTGGTCTCGGCGCTCGCCGATGACGCGGTGGAATTCGACCAGCCCCGCAGCGCCTTTGACGACGCGCCGGTCCTTGTTCACCGGCACACCGAACTTCTCGAGCGCATCGAGCATATCGCTATGACGCTCGGGCGCCTGCCACTGTTCAAACTCGCCCAGGCCGTAGGCGAAGAATGACAGCGGGCGTTGCGCGGTCATCGCGGAATCGAGCTGGCGCACTGCACCGGCTGCCGCATTGCGTGGATTCACGAAAGTTTTCCCGCCCGCAGCCAGCTGCCGCTCGTTCATGCGGTCGAAATCGGCGCGGCGCATGTAAATTTCGCCGCGCACCTCGATGACTTTCGGCGCATGACCGCGCAGCTTCAGCGGCAGTTGCTTGATCGTGCGGACGTTTTGCGTGACGTCCTCGCCAACTTCGCCATTGCCGCGCGTAGCCGCCCGGGCGAGACGCCCATCCTCATAACGCAGGCTGATCGCCAGGCCGTCGAACTTGAGTTCGGCCATATATTCGATTGCCGGCGCATCTTCTTCCAGGCCCAGCTCGCGCCGCACGTACGCGTCGAACTTCTCGGCGCCGGCGTCGCTGATATCGGTTTCCGTGCGGATCGACAGCATTGGCAGGGCATGCGTCACCGGATGCAACGCTGCCAGCACGCCGCCGCCAACGCGCTGAGTCGGCGAATCCGCGGTTACCAGTTCCGGATGCTGTTGCTCGAGCGCCTGCAGGTCGTTAAAGAGGCGGTCGTATTCCGCGTCCGTCACCGACGGCTGGTCGAGCACGTAGTAGTCGTGGTTGTGCTGCTCGATTTTTCCGCGCAGTTCGTCGACGCGGGAACGGATGGACTGCTGTGCGGCCATTTATGCAAACAGACGCAGTGCGCGCGCTCCCCCGGCGGCGATCTGTCCCGCCTCCATCTTCGCGAGTATGCCGGTCAGCTGGCGGCGGATTTTTTCGATCGCATCATCCGTGAGCGTCGCGTGGTTGTCATCGACGAGTGCGCCGTCGAGCGCCGCTACAAAATTGCGCGCGGCGCCCAGCATCGCTTCGAATGCGTCTGCAGTGCCGGCGACGCGCGGCACGTCGAGCAGAAATGTGAGCCCGCCGGTGGTCAGTGTTTTCATCTGTTCCGGCATGAACGGCATCGGTTCGTGATTATCGACGGTATATACCGTCGCACCACTGTCGTTCGGAAGGACGAATACTCCGTCGCTGCCGAGCTTCATGCCGTCAGCTTCGGCCAGCGCGCGTATGTTGGTGCCGGTAAACGAGCCGCCCACGTGCGCGACGACATTGACCCCAATGGCGATGTCAACGTCGGCGCAAAAACGGTCGAGCTGCACTGCCATCGCGTGCGCGAGCTCGACATCGATGGCCTTAATTTTCGCTCCACTGCCGGCTCCATTCAACGCCACCCATTTCTCGACAGCGGCGCGGAACATCCTCAATTGCTCCTGCTCGATGCAGCCGGCGCGGTTCGACATCTGCAGCGCAAAGCGAAGTTGCGCATGCGGCGCCCCGCCGTCCATGCCTGCCGGTTGCCACATGCCGGTCGCGGCGTCATATCCCGCCACCAGGACGGGCTTGTGCCACGAGTCGGCCAACGAGCGCAACTCAGAATGCAAAGAGGCGCCGGAGTCCGGCGCCGCCAGTTCGACCTCGACGACATAATCGATCACCGGATCCAGCATGGCCTTTGGCGGCATTTTCGCGGAAGGCGCTTTGATAACCTGCGGGGCGGCGGCCGGCGGGACCGTTGCCCGCCCACTCTCGAGTCGCGGCTCGATGCGCGCCGTCACGTCTTCTTCACCTGCGGGTTCTGCCGGCATCAGCACGTCCGCGTGCTCGTCGCCGAAAGCCGCTTCCGCGCGACGCCGGAACTGGCGCTCCTGCCACACGTTGAACGCGTAGACACCGGCGACGACGCAAGCGCCTATGCCCAGCAGAGCTAGTTGCAGGTCGCTCATTGCCCCGGCTTACGCTGCTTCTTCGGCAAGTTTCATCGCTTCCTCGATATCGACCGCAACCACGCGCGACACGCCGGCTTCCTGCATGGTAACGCCTATCAGCTGATTGGCGATTTCCATCGTAATCTTGTTGTGGCTGATGAACAGAAATTGCGAATTCTCCGACATTTTCTTCACCAGATCGCAGAAACGCTCCGTGTTGGTGTCGTCGAGTGGCGCGTCGACCTCGTCGAGCAGGCAGAACGGCGCCGGGTTGAGTTGGAACAATGCGAAGACCAGCGATAACGCCGTCAATGCTTTTTCCCCGCCCGACAGCAGATGGATGGAGCTGTTCTTCTTGCCGGGCGGCTGCGCGATCACGTGCACGCCGCTGTCGAGTATCTCCTCGCCGGTCAGCTCGAGTTTGGCGCGTCCGCCGCCGAACAGAGACGGGAACAGGCGGCCGAAATGCCCGTTGACCTCGTCGAACGTGTGCTGCAGGCGCTCGCGGGTTTCGCGGTCGATGCGGCGGATTGCATCTTCGAGCGTAGTCAATGCCTGATTGAGGTCGAGCGACTGCGCATCCAGGTAGTTCTTGCGCTGCTGCGACGACTCCAACTCTTCCAGCGCCGCAAGGTTGACGGCGCCGAGCGCCCCGATTTCGCTATTTAACCGGGTGATGTCTGCCTGCCATGCGCCTGAGCGCTTACCCTTTTCGAGCTGGGTTTCGAGTTCCTGCTCGTTGGCACCGGCTTCCGCGAGCTGCTGCGCGAACTGCTCTTCGGTCAGGCGCGCTTCCTGCTCCTTCAGCCTGACTTCGCCCGTGCGCTCGCGGATCGGATTCAGGTTCTGCTCAATAGTCAGGCGTTCCTGCTCCGTTTCGCGCAGCGTAGTTTCGGTCGCCTCGAGCGTGTCGCGTGCAGCGGCCAGCACCTGCTCCTTCTGCGCGCGCACGCCTATGACCTGCTCGAGCTCGCCGGTGAGCGGCGCCTCGTCGAGCGCGCCGAGGTCCTGCTCGTGCTGCGCGATGGCATTCTTGACGGTGCTCACATTCGCCGCAACGAGCTCGACCGCATTGTCGACTTCGGCAATTTTCGCGGCGCAGGTCTTCAGATGAAAAGCGGATTCCTGCGCCGCGCGCTCGGCCTGCTGCACTGTATTACGCTGCTGCTCAAGCGCCGTTTCGGCCGCCGTGTATTGCTCGAGCGTCCCGGCCTGGCGCGCCTGGAATTCTATGCGCTGGCGGTCGAATTGCGCCCCCTGCGTTTGCGCCGCATCGTGTTGCCCGCGCTCGTGACCGGACTGCGCGACGATTTCCGCGAGCTCGGACGCAATCTGCTCGCCACGCTGCGTGACTCTCTGCGCCTGCTCGGACAGGCGCAAAATCGAGAGTTCGGATTCATGCAGCGTTTGCTGCAGCATTTCGGCGGCGAACCGTACTTCGTTGAGGACGGCCCGGCGCTGCTCTAAGCGCCCTTCGGCGCCAACGAGTTCGTCGCGCTGCGCCGTCAGGCGCGTTTGCTCGGTCGCGAGCTCGCTACCCAGCTGCTCGATTTCGCGCTGGCGCGACAACACGCCGTGCAGCTCCGAATCGGGCGCGTGAAAACTGACGCTATGGCGCGTAAACACGTGGCCATCGCCCGACACGAGCAATGCACCCGCCGGCAGGCGTTCGCGCAATGCAAGCCCCTCGTGCCGGTCTTTGACGACATATACCTGATGCAGCCAGTCGGTGAGTGCGCCGGCAGCGGCCGAATTCTTGCAGCGCACGTAAGCAGCCAGTGGCTCGAGGCCGAACGGCGCGGCGGCTGCTGCATTGTCAGGCGCAGTCGTATAGACCGTCATGCGGCCGGGCGGCAGATCGCCCAGCCATGGCGCGGCCTGCGCAAGATCGCCGAGGCCGATTGCATTCAGCCGTTCGCGCAGCACGGCCTCCAGCGCATCTTCCCAGCCCGCTTCGATTTCAATGTCCTGCCACAACCGGCGCGCCGCATTCAGATCGTGCGTGGCGAGCCAGCCTTGCATGGTCTCGCTGCGCGCGATGCGGTCCTGCAACTGCGTTAGCGCGTCAATACGCGCGGTCAGTGACGTCACGTGCTGCGCGGCCGCGTCGACGGCTGCGCCCTGCTCGCGCAAAGCCTGTTCCAGCAATGGCAGCGACGTCTCTTCGGCGTCGAGTTGCGCCCGTTTGTCGCGGTGTTGCACCTCCAGCGCAGCGAGTTCCGCGCGCAGGCGTTCCAGCTCGTCGCTGTCGGGCGGCGTCAGGGCCGTCTGCTCCTCGCGCAGCCGTTGTTCGCGCTGTGCCAGTTGGGCGAGTATTTTCAGAGCATGCTCGCCGCGCGCGCGCTCGAGTTGCAACTGCTGGCTGTTCTCAGCGATCTCATGCTGCAGGCGATCGCGCGCTTCCCGGCTGGCGCGGAACTCCTGCTCGGTAACGGGCAGTCGCGTAGCGGCGGCACTCGCCGCTTCCTGACATTCCTGCGCCTGCTGCCGGGCACGCGCTTCTTCGTCGCGCCATTCCTGCTGGCTCGCGCGCTGTGTATCGAGCTGGCTTTCCCCTTGCGCGAGCTGGTTTTGCAGCGCAGCGAGCTGGTTGCCGATGCGCTGGCGGTTTTCGCGCACATGCTGCAGCTGCTGCTGCACGCGCGAGAATTCGGCGTTCGTTTCATACAGACTGCCGTGCGCCGCCTGCACCGCGTCGCCCGCGGCATGATGCTGGTCGCGAAGCTCTTCGATGCGCCGCTCTGTCTCGCGCAAACGCGCGGTTTCCGCTTCGAGCTCGACGCCGAGCTTCTCGATCTCGCGCGTGTAGCGCTCGCGCGCGCTGGTCGCCTCGCGTCTTTTCTGCAGCCAGAGCAGGTTCTGCGCCATGCGCAGCTGCTCCTGCAGGCCGTGGTACTGGCGCGCGACTTCGGCCTGCGCGGTCAGATGCTCGAGCTGCTTGTCGAGCTCAAGGCGTATGTCTTCGACCCGCAGCAGGTTTTCGCGCGTGTCCGCGAGACGCAGCTCCGTCTCGCGCCGGCGCTCGCGATACTTCGAGACGCCCGCCGCTTCTTCGAGAAATATGCGCAGCTCCTCGGGCTTGGCCTCGATGATGCGGGAAATCATGCCCTGCTCGATGATCGCGTAAGCGCGCGCACCGAGCCCGGTCCCCAGAAAAATGTCGGCAACGTCACGCCGCCGCACATGCAGATTGTTGATGTAATAGGCAGACTCCGCATCGCGCTCGAGCACGCGCTTGACCGAGATTTCGCCGTAATTGGCCCACTGGCCGCCGGCGCGGCCGAGGCTGTTGTCGAACACGAGCTCGACGCTTGCGCGGTTTACTGTCTGGCGATTGCCGGAGCCGTTAAACAGCACATCCTGCATGGTTTCGCCGCGCAAATGCTTTGCCGACGACTCGCCGAGCACCCAGCGCACCGCGTCGATGATGTTGGATTTGCCGCAACCGTTGGGACCGACCACGCCGACCAGCTGGCCTGGCACGGGAATACTGGTGGGATCGACGAAAGATTTAAAGCCAGCAAGCTTGATTTCAGTGAGGCGCAATTTGTTCTTTGCCCGGACGGGTGAGGTTATAATTCGGGCCGGATTCGACGGCGCCCAACTTGAACGCGCGTGCGAATCGGGCTCATTTAGCGCAATATTTTAACTGAATTATTTCATCCGCCCTAATGCCGAGCGTCCCGCATAAACGTCTTGCAACGTTTCCCAATCCGCAGTTGCGCCGCGACTACCGGATTCACATGGAAATACCGGAGTTTACCTGCCTCTGTCCGCAGACCGGACAGCCGGATTTCGCAACGCTCTATCTCGATTACGTGCCCGACCGTAAATGCGTCGAGCTGAAGAGTCTCAAGCTCTACATCTGGTCGTACCGCAATGAAGGCGCGTTTCATGAAGCGGTGACCAACCGCATACTGGACGATCTCGCCGGGGCCACCGCGCCGCGCTACATGCGGCTCGCCGCGCGGTTTTACGTGCGCGGCGGAATCTTTACCACAGTGGTCGCGACCAAGCAAAAGAAAGGCTGGCGCGCGCCGCCGGGATTCAACCTCGACGCACTGCCGGCATCGCCGAGCACACGCTAGCACCGCAGCTCGATTCGGCCGCTGGCGCGCCGCCTATGCGGCCCGACAGCAGTCCGGCGACCACTATCATGATACCGCCGCACCACCCCGCGGGTTCGAGCACCTCGCCCGCGAGCGCCCACGCTGAGATTGCCGTCACCACCAGTTCGAACAAATAAATCACGATCGCCCGGTTGGCGCTGATGTTCGTCAATCCGTATTGCACGGCGAGGTTCACGGCCAGGATGACGACGGCGAGCAGCGCCAGGAGCCACGCCTGCGCAAGCGCCGGTTGCCAAACCACTGCCGGCCCCGGCAACACCAGAATGCAAACGACACCGGCCGCGACGCCGCCGGAGAAAACCGCGAGCGCCTTCAACTCAATGGCGATATGCGCCGTCTTGCGTATCAGCACGTTCGACAACGCAAACATCGCGCCGGCCGATAACGCGAGCCATTCCGCCAGAGAACGCGGCACCGGCCACCCCATGCGAGGCTGCCACAACATCACGACAGCGCCCGCTAGTGCGATCAACATGAGCCCGTAACCCGCGGCCGCGAGTTTCTCGCCAAGCAACAGGCGCGCGAACAATATTGTCCATGCCGGAGCCAGATAAAAAAGCAGAACCACCCGCATCACGTCGCCGTAGATAACCGCGATAGTGAAGCCTACGTTGGACCAGCCGGCGGTAAGCGCAATTGCCAGCAGCATCCACGACAAGCGCACGCGCGGCCGCAAAAATACCGCGCAAATCATCAAGGCGCCTGCGTACGTCAACGCCGCGGCCAGCGCGCCGCTGACTCCGGCGTGCTCGAGTGCGCGGTACGGGTACCAAATCAACCCCCATACGGTCGCGCCTGTCAGCAGCGCCGCTACCGGGATCATTTTTGTGAACTGCGCCACAACACCCTTATAATCCGACCTTTGAATTTGCCGCTGCCCGCATGAATTCCGCCTTCGATCAATTGCAGAGTTATCCGTTCCAGAAACTCGCCGCGCTGACGAGCGGAATTACACCCGACCCGCAGTTGAAGCCGGTCGCGCTGCACATCGGCGAACCCAAGCATCCGACGCCGGATTTTATCAAGCGCGCGCTGATCGAAAATCTCGGCGGGCTGGCCAGTTATCCAACCACGCTTGGCGGCATCGCGCTACGCACCGCTATCGCACAGTGGCTGCAACGCCGCTATGGCTTGAAAAATATCAGCGCCGAGACCGAGATCATACCGGTGAATGGCAGCCGCGAAGCATTGTTCGCGTTCGCGCAGACGGTCGTCGACCGCGCGCGCCCGGATCCGGTGGTCGTAGTGCCGAACCCGTTTTACCAGATCTACGAAGGTGCCGCGCTACTGGCCGGCGCGGCACCGCAGTATCTGCACACGCTGCCGGCGCATAATTTCGCGCTCGATTTTGAACAGCTGCCGGCGAACGTTTGGGCACGCACCCAGCTGGTGTACGTGTGCTCGCCTGCCAACCCGACGGGCCGCGTGATGACGCTCGACGAATGGCAGCGCTTGTTTGCTCTATCGGATCGCTATGGTTTCGTCATCGCGGCGGACGAATGCTATTCGGAAATCTATTTCGACGAGGCGCAGCCTCCGCTTGGCAGCCTGCAGGCGGCGCAGCAATTGGGCCGCGAAGGCTATCCCCGGCTCGTCATGTTCTCCAGCCTGTCCAAGCGCTCCAACGTGCCGGGCATGCGGTCCGGCTTTGTTGCCGGCGACGCCGCTATACTCAAGAAATTTCTGCTTTATCGCACGTATCAGGGTTGCGCGATGAGCCCGCCTATCCTCGCCGCGAGCACCGCCGCCTGGCAGGACGAGGCGCACGTCGTCGAGAACCGCCGGCTCTATCGCGAGAAATTCGCCGCGTTCACGCGCATCGTTGGCGCAGCCACCGAAATCGGCATGCCCGACGCCGCGTTCTATATCTGGCTCGATACTTTGCGCGACGACACTGCCTTCACGCGCGAGCTGCTGGCGGAGCAAAACGTATCGGTGCTTCCGGGCAGCTACCTTGCGCGCGAAGCGCGCGGCGTCAACCCCGGTGCGCAATTCGTGCGTATCGCGCTGGTCGCGTCCACCGCGGAGTGCACCGATGCCGCGCAGCGCATTGCCACATTTTTGCGCAAACGATAAATCACTGACGGGAAGCTCATGGACGAATTGCAAAGCATTATCGAACAGGCGTGGGAAAAGCGCGCAGAACTGAACCCCGGCAGCGCACCGGCCAAAATCGGCGCTGCCGTCAATGAAGTCCTGATTGCGCTCGACGCCGGCAAGCTGCGTGTCGCGGAGAAAATCGACGGCGCATGGGTGGTTCATCAATGGCTGAAAAAAGCTGTGCTGCTGTCGTTTCGCCTTGAGGACAACGCCGCGATGGCCGGCGCGGCGACCCAGTATTTCGACAAGGTGCCGAGCAAATTCGCGCATTACACGCATGAAGACTTCGCGCGCGGCGGTTTTCGCGTCGTGCCGCCCGCCATGGTGCGGCGCGGCGCCTACATCGCGAAAAACGCCGTGCTCATGCCGTCCTACGTAAACATCGGCGCGTACGTCGATGAGGGCACCATGGTCGATACATGGGCCACGGTCGGCTCCTGCGCCCAGATCGGCAAGAATGTGCATTTGTCGGGCGGCGTCGGCATCGGCGGCGTGCTTGAACCACTGCAGGCCAACCCGACCATCATCGAGGACAATTGTTTTGTCGGCGCGCGTTCTGAAATCGTCGAAGGCGTCGTGGTCGAAGCCGGGTCGGTCATTTCGATGGGCGTTTTTATCGGTCAGAGCACGCGTATATTCGACCGCGCGAGCGGCATTGTCAGCTACGGCCGCATTCCCGCCGGTTCCGTAGTCGTGTCCGGCACCTTGCCCTCGACTGACGGCAAATGCCAATTGTATTGCGCTGTCATAGTCAAACGCGTTGACGCCGGCACGCGCGCCAAGACCAGCATCAACGATTTGCTGCGCGGCGACTGAGTATTTATACCGCTGTTCTGCTCGAAATAAGCTTCCCAAGCCCTTCAAAAATTGGCAAAATAGTATTTTGATCCCTGCCGCGAATTCAAGGATGCAATGGGCTTACTTGACGACCTAAAGCAGCAGGCCGACTCGCTGCGCCAGAAGCAGCAGGTATCGCAAGCTGAATTCAATCAGAACCTGCTGCTGGCGCATGCCAAGCTGAAAGACGGTCTGCATTACCTGGTTGATCTCTTCAACTCGCTCAATATCATCAAGCCGGTAGTGCCGCGCTATTACTACCTTGAGGGCGGCATCAGCAAGCTCGAAGACCTGCTGCAATGCGATTACAACTGCAACGGACGCCGCCTGACCGTCGACCACCACGATTACATCGAAGCGGTCGTGCTGCGCTTTCGCTGCGCCGGCAAAGGCACCATCACCATAGAGAAGCAATCGGATCCCATGGTGCAGCGCCTGCGCGATCATCTATGGACGAACGCGCTCAAGTTCGAAGTCAAGGAAGTCCGCAGCGATCGCGGTTATGTCGAAAAAGGCATCTTCACCGTCAATTGCGAGGTGCCCGTAACGATTACAGTTGCCGGCGATCTTGAAAACGCGCTGATCAAGATCACGACCAAAAACCTCGAAAAACTCGGCGAGTATGTCTATATTTACGATTTCGACGAATTCGGCAAGGAAGTGCTCGAAGAACTGGGCAAGGTGATCATCGCCAAACCGAATACGTTCCGCACCATGGGCAAGCGCCAGCAGGCGATGGCGACGACCAGCGTCCGCGTGCCGCGTCAGGAGACTCCCGATGAAGCGCGCGAGGCGGCCGCGCTACCGCCGGTGGAAGAGGTCGTCGATAAGAGCTTGATCGGCAACATCCGGTCGCTACTCAAGCGCTGAACGGAGGACCGTCATGTTCGTCGACCCGTTGTTCAAGTTAATGGCCGAAAAGCAGGCGTCGGACATGTTTTTCACCGCCGGGGCGCCGATCCAGATCAAGATCAACGGCGTCGTCATGCCGGTCAATTCCCAGGTGCTCGACCCGGCGGCAGTCAAGAAAATCGCCTACGAGGTCATGAACGAGGAACAGACCGCGGAATACGAAAAAGTGCTCGAGATGAACTTCGCGGTCGGCCGCGCCGATCTTGGCAGTTTCCGCCTCAACGTATTCCGCCAGCGCGGCGCCGTCGCGATGGTAATCCGTTTTATCAAGCCCGATATCCCCAGCGTCGAAGAGCTGAAACTGCCGCCCGTCGTCAAAGACCTGGTGATGGAAAAGCTCGGCATGATATTGATCGTCGGCTCGACCGGCTCGGGCAAGTCGACGTCGATGGCGGCGATGATCGATTACCGCAACAGCACGCGCACGGGCCACATCCTGACGATCGAAGATCCAATGGAATTCGTCTACAAGCACAAGAAGTCGATCGTGAACCAGCGCGAGGTCGGCATGGACACGCGGTCGTACAACAATGCGCTGATCAGCGCGATGCGCGAAGCGCCCGACCTGCTGATGATAGGCGAAATCCGCGACCAGCCGACCCTGCAAAGCGCGCTGCTGTTCGCACAGACGGGCCACCTGTGCCTGTCGACGCTGCATGCGAACAACAGCTATCACGCGCTGAACCGCATCATCAATTTTTTTCCGCGCGAGGCGCGCGAGGC
>JANYDM010000111.1 GCA_025363575.1 Betaproteobacteria bacterium
CGCGGCGCTCGGCGGCGATGCGAGCGCCGCACTGCGAACGAGCGGAGATGCGGCTTCCGTCATGCTGCACGAATTGCCGGCGTCGACGATGATAGACCTGCGCCTTGATGTAACGGACGCTGGTGTTTTGAGCGCGGTGCAGGCCGTGCTTGCAATGAGCTTGCCGCTGACCCCGGGAAAAATAAGTCTAGGCGCGGGAAGGAGCGCGCTATGGCTGGGGCCCGATCAATGGCTGATCGACGCGCCGGCGGCCGAAGCCGGGCCATTAGCGCGTGCACTAAGCGGCTGCGCGGGTTCCGCGGTTGACGTCAGCGATTTGCGTGCAGGTTTCGAATTAACAGGTCCGCGGTCGGCCGACGTGCTGCGCAAGGGCTGCGCGATCGACCTGCATCCGCGCGTGTTTGAGCCGGGCGACTGCGCGCTGACGATGCTGGCGCGCGTGCGCGTGGCCGTGACCCAGGCCGATACCACCCCCACCTATCGCATTCTGGTCGAGCGCAGTGTCGCGCAATATTTATGGGACTGGCTCATCGACGCAATGATGGAATATAAGGGCGCGCGCTAACGCGCAAAGCGCAAGGGAGTTTTAAGCATGCAGCAGCGCAGCTTGTTTGTTTTCTCCGCGGTCGCTGCCTTTATTGCAGTGCACGCAATCAGTGCGCCGGCGCAAACGTATCCTGCCAAGCCCGTGCGCGTCATCGTGCCTTATGGCACCGGCAGTGCGACCGATGCGCTCGCGCGGTTGATCGCGCAGAAACTCAGCGACAGGGTCGGCCAGCAAGTGGTCGTCGACAATCAGCCTGGCGCGAACGGCATACCGGCGTCGGCAACCTTGGCGAAAGCGTCACCTGACGGCTACACGCTGATTATGATTGCGGCGAACCATGTAGTGAACGCGAGTCTGTACAGCAAATTGCCATACGACACGCTGAAGGACTTCAAGCCCGTGCTGCGCGTTGCCTTCGCGCCGTTCATTCTCACGGTCAACCCGTCATTGCCGGTAAAAAACCTGTCCGGGCTGATCGCGCTCGCCAGGCGGCGCCCCGGCGAATTGAATTACGCTTCGCCGAGTAATGGCAGTCCTGCGCACCTGGCGACCGAGCTGCTCAAAGCGCAAACGGGCATCAATATGACGCACATCCCCTATAAAGCGGCCGCGCAGGCGCAGGCCGACGTGATAGGCGGGCAGGTGCCGGTGATGTTCATCGTCGCCGCGGCGGCGATTCCCCAGATTCAGGCGGGCCGCCTGCGCGCGCTCGGCGTGACGACATTGGAACGCCTGCCGCAGATTCCTGAAGTGCCGACGATCTCGGAAACCGGCATCAAGGGCTACGAAGTCATTTCGTGGATAGGATTCGCCGGCCCGGCGGGATTGCCGGCAGACATCGTGGCTAAGCTGTCGACGGAAATTACGCGTATCGTGCAGCAGCACGACAACGCGGAGCGCATCAAAGGGCTGGGCCTGGAAATTTCGCTGATGCCCGCAGAGCCGTTCGCTGCCTACATGGCAAAAGAGCAGGCGCGCTGGGGCGAAGTCGTGAAACGCGCGGGCGCGCACCTGGACTGAGCTCGACGTTTCCGAGCCGGCGGGAATGCAGGAAAAAATTTCTGACGATTTTCTGGACTCCCGCCTGCTCGGGAGTGACGACACTACTTCTAGCAGTCGTCAATCCGCGCGTATACCGGATATCCTGATAAGGCGGCCGGTTTTTTCGGAATCGGTCTTGATGACCGCCGCAAAACGCTCGGGCGTACTGGGCAGGGGCTCGGCGCCCAGCGTCAGGAATTTCTCGCGAATCCCGGGCTGCGCCAGTACACGCGTGACTTCGGTATGCAGGCGATCGACGAGCGCGCGAGGTGCGCCGGCAGGCAGCATGATCCCGTACCAGTTGTTGAATTCGTAGCCGGGCAGGGTCTCGCCTATGGTCGGCACGTCCGGCAGCACGGCCGCGCGCTTGCTGTTGGTGACCGCGAGTATTTTCAGCTTGCCGGACTGGATATGCGGCAGGGTGACCGGCGCGCCGGTGAAGAGCAGGTGAATCTGCCCGCCGATGACGTCGGTGATCGCCTGGCCGCCGCCTTTGTACGGCACGTGGACGAGATCGATCCTGGCCGTCGACTTCAGCAGCTCGCCGCATAGCTGGTAGACGCTGCTGCCCGAGGCGAAATTGAGCTGGCCCGGTCGCGTCTTCGTCAGCGCAATCAGCTCGGCGGTGTTTTTTACCGGCAGCGAAGGGTGCGCCACCAGCACGCTGGCGACGTTCGCGATCAGCGAGATGGGCGCTATGTCGTTGATCGGATCGTAGGCCATCTTCGGATACAAAAACTGGTTCATCGTGTGCGTGCTCATCGAGCCGAACAACAAGGTGTAGCCGTCGGGCGGCGACTTCACAGCAGCTTCCGAGCCGATATTGCCGCTGGCGCCGCCGCGGTTGTCGATGACGAAAGATTGCCCGAGATTGGCCGTCAATTGCTGGCCGACGATGCGGGCCAGTATGTCGGTCGTGCCGCCCGCCGGCCATGGCACGATCACGCGCACCGGTTTCGCCGGATAGGGCTGCGCAGCCGCGCACGCAATGCACAACGCGTTTATGATGGCGAACGCAGAAACTTTAAATTCAGGAGACGAATGCATGAAACAACCCCGTGCCTGCCGTAATCTCACTGATATACGCGCGGCAGTGAACGCGATCGATCGCAATCTCATCAAGTTGCTGGCCGCGCGCCAGAAATACGCGCTCGCGGCGCTGCGCTTCAAGAGCAGCCGCAAGGACGTCGCCGATCCGCGGCACCGCAAAAGCATGTTCGCTGTGCGCAAGGCGTGGGCCGAGCGCGCAAATCTCAATCCGCTGATGGTGCGCAAGATTACGCAGGCGATCATCGACGAGTCGAAGCGGCTGCATCTGGCCGGTTTGCGCAAGCGGCGCGTTTAGCGCCCGATGCGATTGCGCGCGGCGGCGCCAGGCGCCGCGCGGGTCACCAGGCAAGCGCGTACGCTTCGCGGCGCGGGTCGGCGCCGGCGTGCTTCATGCCGGTTTGCTGATCGCGCACCACCGCACAGACCGCGCCGTTCTGCGCGGGCAGGCGCGGCAGCACCTGCACATCGTGTCCGCGTTTCTTCATTTCGTCGATCACGCCGTTGGGCATGTCTTCTTCTATGCACAGCCGGCCGGGGAAATAGTCGTGCGGGGCGAATGAATTAGGGAAGTTGGCGCTCGCGAAACGCTGCGCTTCGACCGCCTGCTGCACCTGCATGCCGAACTGCGTGACGTTGAGGAAGACTTGCAGCATCGCTTGCGACTGCACATCGCCGCCCGGCGTGCCGAAGCACATGAAAGGCTTGCCGTCTTTCATGGCGAGCGCGGGGCTGGGCGTCAGGCGTGGCCGCTTACCCGGCGCGACCTGCGCGGGGTGGCCCGGTGTCAGCCGTGATTGCTGGCCGCGCGATGAAAATACCAGCCCGGTACCCGGTATCACCGGCGCGTCATATGTGGTGTCGGAGAGCGTCGCCGAATACGCATTGCCGCGGCTGTCCATCACGGCTGCGTAAATAGTGTCGGGCGCCATACCCACTTTGCCGCGTGCGGCGGCGTACATATGCTCGTGACTGCCGGCTGTGGCGGGCGCGCCTTCGGGGTTGCCGCCGGCGGGCATCTTGCCGAACGCGCGCTGCATGTCGATGCGCGCGCGCTGCCTTGCCGCATAAGCGTCCGACAGCAGCGCCGCGGTAGGCACTTTCACGAACTTCGGGTCGCCGACGTAGGCTTCGCGGTCGCCGAATGCAAGGTTCAACGCCTCGGCGAGCGTATGCACGTAATCGGGTGAGTTGTGGCCGAACCTGCCGAGATCGCAGCCGTCGATGATCTTCAGCGTCTCGAGCAGCGAGATGCCCTGGCACCACGTATCACAGGCGTGCACTTCGTAGCCGCGATAATTGACTTTGAGGCTGTCCTCTACCGGCACTTCGAACCCCGCGAGGTCTGCCGCAGTCAGGAAGCCGTCGTTCTTCGCGTGGAAATCGGCGGCCGCCCTGGCGATCGGGCCGCGATAAAAAAAGTCATGCACGGCGCGTAGTTTTTTGTCGCGGTCTCCGCGCGCGCTGCGTTCCGCTTCTATCATGCCGGCAATGCTGCGCCCCAGGTCTTCCTGCCGGAAAAGCTGCCCGTACTCCGGCGGCTTGCCGCCCGGCAGGAATATGGCCGCGCTCGACGGCCAGCGGCGGTACTGGTCCTGCGAGCCGTGGAGGTTATTGCGCAGGAACGGATATATTCCATAACCGTCGCGTGCGAGTTCCATCGCCGCAGTCGCTGCCTGCTCGAACGTGACCGTGCCGTAGCGGCGCAGCGCTTCGATATGCGTCGCGGGCGCGGCCGGCATGATCGTGCGCAGCAGGCCTTCCGGGATCGACTTGCCGTCGCCGGCCGCGATCAATCGATTGATGTCCGTTGCGGCGGGCCAGTAGCCGAGCCCGGCGAGCGAGATGACGCGGCTTTCCTTCTCGATATAGATCAGCGTCGGCGCCACGCCGGCAAAGCTGACGATGTCGGGCTGCAGCACCGCGAGCGCCATTGCCGCGGTGACGCCGGCATCCACGGCATTGCCGCCTGCGTCGAGCACGCGCATGGACGCGAGCGCAGCGAGATAATGGCCGCAGGACACTGCGTGATTGCGGCCCATGACCGTCGGCCGCATGCTGGCGGCGCTGATGGCGAGCGACATGCGGCGCTGGGCCATGATGGTTACCCGCGCTCGGCGAGCGTTTTACCGCCGACGCCCCATGCCGTTTTCGGTATGTCTTCGACCGTGACCCAGACGGAATCGGGTTTCACGCCGAGCGCATCGATGAATGCCTGCGTGACTTTTTCTATCAATACTTTTTTCTTTTCATCGTCGCGGCCGGCGGCGATGTAGAGTTGGGCGAGCGGCATGGCGGATCCTCGTGAAGATTTACGTGAACGAAGATTCTAGCACCGGGGCCGCGCGGGTGGCGCGGATAGGCCGACTGCGGGAATTCAGCCGGTGACGACTTTGATTTCAGTCGTCACGGAATTCGCAATGAAGCATTCCTTGTGCGCCTTGTCGTGCAGCCACTCGAGATCGGCCGCTGCCGGCTGCTTGGCGCCGCTGTAGACGATTGTCGGATGCAGCTCCACGCGCGTGATAGCGAGTTTGCCATTCGCGTTTTTCTCGAGATGGCCGACTGCGGCGTCTTCGTAACTGTCGACGATAAAGCCTTTGTTCGATGCGAGCGCGAGGAAAGTCAGCATATGGCAGCTCGACAGCGCAGCTACGAAAGCCGCTTCCGGATCGACGCGCTCTGGATTGCCGAGATAAGCGGGCGCCGCGGAGCCCGCTACTTCGACACCGTTCGGGAAGCGCCACGCGTGATCGCGCGGATAATTCTTGTAGCCGAAGTCTGCGCCGTTACGCGCCCAGATGATGTTTGCTTTGTGTTCGGACATGGTTTGCTCGGTGATCAGGTGATTAGGTGATCGGGTTATCGAGTGAGTAGGTGATTGAGGCGGGCACGCCGACGTAGTCACTCAATCACTAGAACCCGACGGCTTGGCCGTCAGTGCGTCGCTCGGAAGCGGCGAGGTAGCCATCGTCCATTTTGTATATCAACTGCGCGCGCCCGAAATCGGTGCTCCAGCGGTCGGCCTCGTTGATCTGATGGCCGCGCTTTTTCAGCTCGGCGATCACGTCGGGGTTGATGCCTTGCTCGATGCCGAGCGCGAGGCCCGTATCGATGCGCCAGCGCGGCGCATCGGCAGCGGCCTGCGGGTTCTGGCCGTGGTCGGCGAGGCGCACCATGATTTGCGAATGGCCCTGTGCCTGCATCGAACCGCCCATCACACCATAGCTCATCACGGGCTTGCCGTCTTTGGTGACGAACGCCGGGATGATGGTCTGGAACGGACGCTTCCGCGGGCCCACCTCGTTGGCATGGCCTTGCTTGGTCACGAAGCCGTAGCCGCGGTTTTGCAGGCTGATGCCGGTGCCGTCGACGACGACGCCCGAGCCGAAGCCGGCATAGTTCGATTGAATGTACGACACCATCATGCCGGATGCGTCGGCGGCGGTGAGATAGACGGTGCCGCCGGTGGGCGGCGTGCCGAATTTCGGGTCTTGCGCTTTCTTCATGTCGATCAGCCTGGCGCGGCTTTTCAGGTATGCGCGGTCGAGCATCTGCGCTGGTGTCACGCGCATCGTCGCCGGATCGGACACGTATTCGTAAATGTCGGCGAACGCGAGCTTCATCGCTTCGAGCTGCACATGCACACTGTCCGCTGAATCGACAGGCAATGCAGCCATGTCGAGATTCTCGAGTATGCCGAGCGAAATCAGCGCGCCTATCCCTTGGCCGTTGGGCGGAATCTCATGCAGCGTGTAGCCGCGATAATTCTGGCCGACCGGCTCGACCCAATCCACCTGATGCGCGGCGAGATCGGCCATCGTCATGGCGCCACCATACTGTTTGGCATGCGCGACGATTTTTTCCGCGAGGTCGCCCTTGTAAAATGCTTCGCCTTTGGTTTCGGCGATGCGCTGCAGCGTACGCGCCTGGTCCGCGAACTTGAATAATTCACCCGGCAGCGGTGCGCGCCCGTTCGGCATGAACGCCGCGGCGTAGCCGGGCTGGTCTTTGAGTTCCGGCAGTTGCTTTGCCCACAGCCGTGCAATGGTCGGGGACACCATGTAGCCGCGCGAGGCATATTCGATCGCCGGCTCGAACAGGTCGGCGAACGGCAGCTTGCCGTATTTCTGCGAGAGCTCAGCCCACGCCGATACCGCGCCGGGAACCGTGACCGAATCCCAACCGCGCTGCGGCATCGCATTCAGACCTTTGAAGCGGTCCGGCGTCCAGGCGGCCGGCGAGCGGCCCGATGCGTTAAGGCCTTGCAGCTTTTTGCCGTCCCACAGGATCGCGAAGGCATCGGAACCGATACCGTTGCTGGTTGGTTCGAGCACGGTGAGTGAAATTGCGGTCGCGAGAACCGCATCGACTGCGCTGCCGCCTTTGA
>JANYDM010000116.1 GCA_025363575.1 Betaproteobacteria bacterium
TGACGCGTTCAACTAATCGATCTTCACGCCGGAGACATGCACGACCTTCGCCCATTTCGCCACTTCCGCCCGCAGATAGGCGCCGAACTGCTCGGGCGCATCGCCGATCGGTTCCGCACCTTGTGCCGCCAGCTTTTCCCGCACGCCCGCTGAGTGCACGATTTTTGCGATCACCGGCTGCAGGCGCGCAATGATGTCGGCCGGCGTCCCTGTCGGCGCGAGCACCGCGTTCCAGGCGGAGGCTTCGAAGCCGGGAAATCCGCTTTCCTGAAACGTCGGCACGTTCGGTACCGCCGCGGCGCGCTTCAAACTGGCGACGGCGAGCGCTCTGAGCCGGCCGCTTTGAATATGCGGCATCGCGGAAGGCATGGTGGAGACGAGCGCATGCACCTGACCGCCTAGGAGATCGACCAAAGCCGGCGCCACACCCTTGTAGGGCACGTGAATGGTATTGAAACCGCCCACGCTCATCTTCAGCAATTCAGCCGCCAGGTGCGACGTGCTGCCGCCGCCCGACGACGCCAGTATGAGCTCGCCGGGGCGCGCCTTTGCCAGCGCCACGAATTCTTTCACGGTGCGCGCGGGCACGGCGGGATGAACCACCAGTGCGTTGTTGACGGCAGCGATACGCGTGACCGGCGCGAAATCGCGCACCGGATCGTAGGCCATGCGCGGATACAGGCTCACGTTGGTGGAGAACGATGCGGACACCACCAGCAGCGTGTAGCCATCCGGCGGCGCTTTGGCGGCAAGCTCCGCGGCAATATTGCTGTTGGCGCCTGGGCGGTTATCGATCACGAACTGCTGATGGAAGGCGTCGCCGAGCCCCGGCGAGATCAGCCGCGCCATGATGTCGGTCGACCCGCCCGGCGGAAAACCGACGATCATCTTCACCGGCTTCACCGGATAAGCCGGCTGGGCACCGCACTGTGCCGAAAAAAACGCGATGCACAAGGTAGCGAGCAGCAAGTGCCAGTAAGGACTCATGATTTGGCGAGATCTCAGCGGAATACGACTGGACACTGCAGGATTGTGGTGCCGATGCAGGTACGGCATGCGTGCCGATTATCAGTCGCAGGCCCATCCTTTACAATAGCCGCACCCCGCCCGGCTTTGATGCCGACAAGGTCACTCCCATGAGCACCCGCGAAACGTCCAGCCGCGCCCCATCCATTGATCTGCACTTTCTGACGATCGCGCAAGCCGGCGATCTTATTCGCCAGCGCAGGCTGTCGCCGGTTGAGTATGTGCAGGCGTTGCTGTCGCGTATCGACGCACTCGACTCGCAGGTGTGCGCTTTTGTGACAAAGACCGCGGAGGTCGCGCTCGAGCAGGCACGCGCCGCGGAAGCGGAGATTGCACGAGGCGGCTACCGCGGGCCGCTGCACGGCATCCCGTTCGGGCTGAAAGATATCTACGACACGGCGGGCATACTTACGTCCGGGCATTCAAAAATCTGCAGGGACAACATCCCGCGCGACAACGCCCATGCGGTGCAACGCCTGCTCGACGCGGGCGCAGTCCTGATGGGGAAGCTCGCCACGCACGAATTTGCGAGCGGAGGCCCGTCGCTCGATCTGCCGTGGCCGCCGGCACGCAACCCATGGCACACCGACCACTTTACCGGCAGTTCCAGTTCGGGCTCCGGTGCCGCCGTGGCTGCCGGTTTTGTGCCGGCGGCGCTCGGCACCGATACCGGCGGATCGATCCGGATTCCGGCCGCACTGTGCGGCGTAGCAGGATTGAAACCGACCTATGGCCGCGTCAGCCGCCACGGCGTGATGCCGAATTCGTATACGTTCGATCATGCCGGGCCGCTCGCGTGGACGGTCGAAGACTGCGCCATCCTGCTGGAATGCATTGCAGGCCATGATCCCGCCGACCCGACCAGCGCACGCTGCGCAGTCCCCCGCTACCGGCAAACACTCGGCGGCGACATCCGGGGCCTGCGCATTGGCGTGGTGCGTCAATACTGGGAGGAAGAAGGCCCGGTGGACCCGGAACTCGCGAAGGCCATGGACGCCGCAATAGAAGTTCTGCGGCAACTCGGCGCCAAAATCGGCACCGCGCGCATGCGCACGCGGCAGGCGTACAACGACGTGAAAATGGTGATCGCCAAAGCCGAGATCGTCGTCATTCACGACACGGAACTGCGCGAGCGGCCGCACGACTTCGGCGCCGATTTTCTTGGCCGCAATCTGCCGGGTTATCTCTTCAGCGGCGCGGACTACGTGCGCGCGCAGCGCGAGCGCCGCAGCATGGTTGAGGAGCTGCGCCCGCTCTACTCGGAGTTCGATGTACTGCTGACGGCAAGCAGCGCGCCAGCCGGCCGCCTCAATGATCTCATCGGTTCCGGTTTCTCCACCAAATGGGAAAAACCAAACATCTACACTCCGTTCAATGTCACCGGCGGTCCCGCGCTCGCGCTGTGCAATGGTTATACCAAGCCCGGTTTGCCGCTCTCCATGCAGATCGCCGGACGCCCGTTCGACGAGGCAACCGTGTTGCGCGTTGGCCATGCCTACGAGCAGGCCACCGCGTGGCGCCAGCGCCGGCCGCCCCTGATTGCGGGCGCCGTCGCGAGCGTGCTGACGCCCGCCGCTCACAGCTTGCCCAATGTTGCGGCAGACGACGCAACGCGGGCGAGTGTCGAATCCGCCATAACGCGGGCAGGCTTGACTCTCACTGACGAGCAGCGCGCCCTGCTTTATCGCGTGGCGCCGGCCGTGCTCGCGGCGGCGGTGCGTATCCGGCGCGACCGGCCGCGCGCCGATGAGCCGGCGAATTTTTTCAGTCTCGAGGAGAAGGACGGGGGTCAGGCCTATACCTTATAGTATGGATCGGTGATGCTGAGACATGGCCCGTCCGCGCGTGCGCGGGCCTTTGAAATATCTCATTGACAGCTATAAAGTAAAGGCCTGACCCTAAGATTTTCTCGCCTTTTCTCCCGCACCTTTTCTTGTGGCCTGTCGTGCTCCAGCCTATCCGTAATCGACATGACGTTTCCCTCACAGCAATTCTCTGATTGGGTTAACGCACCGCGATTAAGCCGGTATCCAGGCCTTAAGTAGTACTTTGCACCTCCTGGCTTTGGCCGCGTCAATTGCCGGGGGCGCGTGCACGGGTGGGAAATCCATGTCGTGCTTAGGAAGGGCTTCTTGGCACTTGGCATGGGCATCCCGGTATCGATGCCTCTGATCAAGGCGAAGCGGTTGATTCCGCTGGGTGTCACGAGCGGGAAGCGCGTGGGGGCGCTGCCGGATGTGCCCACGCTGCAGGAAGCGGGCATTCCTGAATTTGTCGTCGTGTCGAGTTTTGGCATTATCGCGCCCGCCGCCACGCCGGCCAGTGTCGTCAGACTGCTCAATGCCGAAATCAAGAACATATTGCAGATGGAAGACGTCGGCGCGAGGTTCGCCGCGCAGGGAGTGGAACCTGCGGGAAGCACGCCCGAGGAATTCAGGGCCATGACGGAAGCGGAAATGGCGCAATAGGCGCGCGTCATAAAGGCCGCGGGCATTACCATCAACTAGCGGGAACGCCGCCTCGTCTTTCATTCGATTTTCTGCGGGGCAGGCGCGTCCGACATGCCGCAATGGAACGTGCATGCCGGCGCCTGCGGCAATGCAAATTGTCGATAACCCGATCAGGAACTTGCAATGGGCAGTTTGCGCCACCCGTGCGAACATGCGTTTTTCTTTGCGGAATCGTGCGTTGTCGACTGAACTTCGCAGCACAGCGCCGGCCCGGCACTACGTCCTCGGCACCGACATCGGCGGCACCTTCACCGATTTCGTCGGCGCGGTCGACGGTGAAGACCGGTTGTTCGTGCACAAGCTGTTGACCACGCATGATGATCCGACCGCGGCCGTATTCGCGGGCATCGATCTCTTCGCGACTGAGTGCGGCATCCGGCCGACGGATACGCTCACTGTCGTGCATGCGACCACACTGGCGACCAACCTCATACTCGAGGGCAAGGGCGCCAAAGTGGCCCTGGTGACCACGCGCGGCTTCCGCGACATCCTGACGATGCGGCGCGAGAGCCGCTATGACGATTACGATCTGGAGCTTACCTTCCCCGAGCCGCTGGTGCCGCGTGCACTGCGTTTCGAAGTGACCGAGCGCATGCTCGCGTCCGGCGCGGTGGCGCAATCGCCGCAGGAGCCGGAACTGCGCGAGATC
>JANYDM010000127.1 GCA_025363575.1 Betaproteobacteria bacterium
GTCGCAAGTTACGACTGTTGCCGCTTAACAACTCAATCCACGCCGACGCAAGAGCAGCGCGCTGCGGATGACTGCGGTATTCGACAAAGCAAACGATCAAAGCTTTCTGCACGAACCTCGCTAGCGTCCGCCCGGCGCCCGCATCGATTTGACGAGCTTGATCCATTTCGGGATGCCGGTCTGGATGACGCGGCTGAATTCCGCGGGTGTATTGCCGACCGCTTCGGCGCCGAGGCTTTCGAACACGTTCGCGACGTCTTTTTGCGCGAGCACCCTGACGACATCGGCGTGTATCCGCTCGATCACCGGTTTGGGCGTGCCCGCCGGCACCGCGATGCCGTACCACGTGATGATTTCATAGCCCTTGAGGCCGGCCTCCGAGATGGTGGGGACTTCCGGCAGCGATGCCGCACGCTTGAGGCTCGTCACGCCGAGCGGGCGCATCTTGCCGATTTTGATATACGGCACGGAAGTCACCAGCGTGGTGAACGTCATGTCGACGTCGCCCGACAGGAGCGCGATGGTCGACTGGTTGCCGCTCTTGTAGGGTACATGGACCATCTGCACGCCTGCCATCGACATGAATAGCTCGCCTGCCATGTGCGGCACGCCGGCGGTGCCGCCGGAGGCGAATGTCAGCTGGCCGGTCTTCGTCTTCGCCAGCCGTATCAGCTCGGCCACCGATTTCGCGGGCACCGACGGATGCACCGAGAGCACATTCGGGATGGAGACGAGCTGGGTGACGGCGTCGAAATCCTTCACCGGGTCGTAGGTAACGTTGTCGGCGAAGGCGACGTTGGAACCGTGCGTGCTGGTGGTCGCCATCACCCAGGTGTAGCCATCGGCGGGCGCCCTGGCGACGATCTCGCAGCCGATCTGACCGTTGGCGCCGGCGCGGTTGTCGATCACCACCTGCTGGCGCCACATCTCGGACAGCTTCTGCGCAATCAGCCGGCCGGTGACGTCGGATGCGCCGCCCGCCGCGAAGGGAACGACGAAACGTATCGCGCGCTGCGGATAGGCGGGATCGGCTGCGTGCGCGAGGACCAGCGGCATGAGCCCCGCCACGGCCGCGCACGCGGCGGACTTCCAGTACATTTACGCGGTCGCGCGGGCTTCGCGCGCGAGCGCCTGCTCGCGCGAGAGGAACGGCGACTTCGCGCCGTGCGGACGGCTCATGACGGGCGACAGCGGCCGCGCGTCGGCGCTTTGCAGCCAGATGCGCATCAGGTGGCGTTTTTTGGCGGGATCGGCATCGTCTTCGAATTCGGTGCGCGAATGAAACGCCACATGATTGTTCAGGTACTGGATGTCGCCCGACTCGAAGCTCATGTCGAAACGCAACTCGTCGCCTTTGACGTATTCATCCAGGACGTCGAGCGCGGCGCGCTCGTCGTCGGTAAGCGGCGCGCCGCCGACGGTCGCCGCCTGCTCTATGGTTTTGCGCACGTAGCGCGAGCTCAGCCTGCCGGCGAAATAGTCATAAACCGGCACGCGGTACTCGGTGATCTGGCTGATGCCGCCGCTCGCTTCGCCGCGCAGGCTGTAATGAAAGCCGCGGAACAGGCAGGCGAGCGCCTGCGGATGTGTCGCGAGGATCTTGTTATAGACGGCGGTCGAGCTCGCGATGCTGGAGAGGCCACCGGACTTCGCTTTCTGCACGCAGAAAAGCCCCACGCGGTCGGTCGGGTCGCTGTGAAACGGCATGTAGGCATTGGTGCGATAGCCGCGCACGAGCTCGCCACCGCTTACCTGCCCCCATTTCAATCCTTCGTTGCGCACGTGGCCGATGTGATCGCCCTTGGTGTTCTGGGCGATGACGACGCCGAGGTTGACCGACAGGCCCCAATAAATTTTCTCGAGGTCGGCATCATCGTACCGCGCGACCGGCACGCCGCGTACGAGCGCGATTCCGCGGCCCTCTTCGAGCTGCTGCGAGATTTTCTGCATACGGCGCGCGGTCGCCGGCACTGCAAAATCGCGCGCGCGTATTTCGAGCAGAGGTACGCCCGCCTGATTGACCGCCTTCAGTGCCGCTTCGATTTCCGCGATTTCGGCGGGAACAAGCTCGTAAATCCACGACGGGTCGCGCCGCAGCTCATCGGCCGTCCACGCGCACGGATGCGCGATATGCTCGCGAAATACCGTGCTCATGCCGCCTTGGCGTTCAACCCTGCGACGAACTCTTCTTCCGGTATCGCCGCGGCCGGGTCCGCGCTGCGCGCGCCATAGTATTCGCCATAGCGCTTGAATTCCTCGAGTATGCGGCGCAGCTCGGCGACGGTCTTGTCGTGCAGATCGACGCGCACGTCGATTTCGGGAAAGTCGAGCCGGTCGACGACTCTTATCCACGCCGAGCGCTCGGGGCGCGGAATGCCCTTTGACATCTGGCCGCCAGCATCGCGCCCGCCTTCGAGCGCCATCAGCAGGCGGTCTTCGAGCGGCGCATCCGGCTGCTTCAA
>JANYDM010000158.1 GCA_025363575.1 Betaproteobacteria bacterium
CGCTGAAGCCCTGGAATACTCCGCACTCGGCGCGCGCGCCGTCCAGCTTCAGTGAATGCAAAAAATAATGGGCAAGATTCGCCGCCCCCTGAATCCGGGCGAACGTCTTCCATGCCGAAACCGTCGTAGTGGAATCCCGCATGCAGGATTCGTACAACTCGAGCAAACTTGTTCCGCCGATCGTGGTATCTCCGAATAATATTCGGACATGGAGCTCAAGTGGAGCTTTCTCATGGCGTGCATTGAGCGCCCGCAACTCCTCCACCGGCAAGGCTGATGGCGGTACACCCCCGCCAGTCGTCGTTTGGCGCAGTTGCCGGACTACCGAATTGACTAGCTCGCGTAACATTCTGTCGCCCTAACGCGCATCACGGCGCGCGTCCGCGCGTGATGGCCCCGACGGAAAATCGCTATCGGCATGCCGGGGTGATTTTCTCTACCGCCATGCACGCGGGCAAACCGTGAGCCTCGCGCATTGCCTGGATCAACTCATGCCGCCGGCGGCGGAACATAGCCCGGAACCTGCGCGAGATCGACATCGTCAATCTGGTGCCGGTCCATGCACTGCTCGGCGTACTTGAGGTAAACCTTTTCCCACATGAACACGTCGAACAAGTCCGGGTCGATATGGCCGCCGAGCTTGAACTTGCCGAGGATAAACAGCGATTCGGTAAGCGTTTTGCCTTTCTTGTAGGGCCGGTCCTTGGCCGTCAGCGCTTCGAAAATATCGGCGATCCCCATGCAGCGCGCCTGCACCGACATTTGCTCCCGCGTCAACCCGCGCGGATAGCCCTTGCCATCCATGCGTTCGTGGTGGCCGCCGGCGTATTCGGGCACGTTCTTCAGGTGTTTCGGCCACGGCAGCGCTTCCAGCATCTGGATTGTGACGTCTATATGATGATTGATAATCTGCCGCTCGGCGGCAGTCAGCGTGCCCGCGCGGATGGTCAGGTTTTCCACTTCGTCCGCGGTCAGAAAATCGGCTTCGCTGCCCTCGACGTCGCGCCAGCGGTAAGCCGTTGAAATCTGCTTTACGCGCGCGAGGTCTTCATCCTTCATTGCCTCGCCGCCAACATTGCAGAACCGCAGGAATTCGCGGTCATCTTCGATCCGGCGCATCTTCAGCTCGAATTCGCGTTCCGCGTCGTGCACAGCCTGCTTGTCATTCTGCTCGAGGGCTTTCAATTTTGTCTTGCACAGGCCGACTTCGGCGTCGCGTTTGATGACTTCGAATCGCGTGTCGACAAGCGCGACGCGGTCGAAAATCGTATGCAATTTCGTCGCCTTGTCGACAACGTGTACTGGCGTGGTCACTTTCCCGCAATCGTGCAGCAGGCCCGCAATCTTCAGTTCGTACCGGTCTTTGTCGTTCATGCTGAAGTTCTTCAGCGGACCGACCGCGCAATTGTTGACGGCCTCGGCAAGCATCATGGTCAGCTGCGGCACGCGCTCGCAGTGGCCGGCAGTATAGGGTGATTTGTCGTCGATCGCCGCGTTGATGAGGTTGATAAACGACTCGAACAGATTTTCCAGGTGGTTAATGAGCAGCCGGTTGGTAAGCGCGATTGCCGCCTGCGATGCCAGCGATTCGGCGAGCTGCTGGTCTTCGGATGAAAACGCGCTGACTTTGCCAGTCAGGCGGTCCTTGGCATTCAGTAACTGAAGGACTCCGATGACCTCGTTCTCGTGGTTCTTCATCGGCACCGTCAGGAAAGACTGCGAACGATAGCCGGTCTTCTTGTCGAAATTCTTGGTGCCTGAAAAATCGAATCCTTTTTCGATGTACGCGTCCGCGATATTGACGGAGGTGTCATGATGAAATGCGTACGCCGCCACCATGGTGTTAACCCCCTTGCCGTCGGGGTCGAATAAATTGATCGGGGGAAACGGGATTTCGACGCCGGTTGTTCCGCCCATCGCAATATTCAGGGTGTCATTGCGCATGATTTCGAATTTCAGCGTGCGCTCCTCGATCACGCGATACAGCGTACCGCCGTCGGCATTGGTGATTTTCTTGGCCGCCAGCAGGATCGCCTCGAGCAGGCGATTAATGTCGGTTTCTTTGGAGAGTGCAACGCCAACCTGGTTGAGCTGTTCGAGACGCTCGAAAAGATTGTCGGAGCCGGGTGGACGCTGCATTTCATTCATAACGGCGTTTTACCGCTTTACTTGATACAAACGGCGCGCACCTGCGCCATGTCGGTCATTCCGAGCAGCACTTTTTCCATGCCATCCTGCTTCAAAGTGCGCATGCCTTCATCGAGCGCAGTGGCAAACAATTCGGCCACCCGCGCGTGCTCCTGAATGAGTTTTTTTACCGGATCGGTGCCAATCAGAAGCTCGTGCAAACCGACCCGGCCTTTATAGCCGCCACCGCCGCACGTATCGCAGCCGACCGCTTTGTGAAACTGGATCTCACCTTTTTCATTGCCGAAATCCTTGGTCCAGTCCTGGATCAGTTTTTCCCGCTGGCCTTTGGCATCCTTCTTCCACGTCTCGGTATTCATCAGCTCGCCGGAATACTCATCGACGAACAGCTTGAGTTCCTCCGCCGACGGCACATAGGGCTTTTTGCATTTGCCGCACAGCCGCTTGGCCAGGCGCTGTGCCAGAATGCCAAGCAGCGCATCGGCGAAGTTAAACGGGTCCATGCCCATATCGAGCAGGCGGATAATGGATTCCGGCGCCGAGTTCGTATGCAGCGTGGCAAACACCAAGTGGCCCGTGAGCGAAGCTTCAATGCCCGTGCCGACGGTTTCCTTGTCGCGCATCTCGCCGACCATGATGATATCGGGATCGGCCCGCAGAAACGCTTTCATTGCGATGGCGAACGTCAGGCCCGCTTTCGGATTCATCTGCACCTGGCGCAGTCCGCGCTGCGTAATTTCAACCGGGTCTTCGGCCGTCCATATTTTCGTTTCGGGCGTGTTGAGATAGCCCAGGACCGAGTGCAGCGTGGTCGTTTTGCCCGAGCCGGTCGGGCCGCAGACGAAAAACAGGCCATACGGCTTTTCGATCGCCTCCTTGCACTTGACGAGGTTGTATTTCGACAAGCCGAGCTTGTCGAGCGGAATCGGCTCGCCAGCGGCGAGTATCCGCATTACGATATCTTCAACGCCGCCGGCGGACGGAATTGTTGCCACCCGCAGCTCGATATCGAGCGGGCCGTACTTCTTGAACTTGATCTTGCCGTCCTGCGGCTTGCGCCGCTCGGATATATCGAGATCGCACATGATCTTCAGGCGCGCCGCGATAGCGTTGCGATAGGCCGCCGGCACCGAAATATAATTCATGAGCGAGCCGTCCTTGCGGAAGCGGATCTCGGTCTTGCCCTTGCCCGGGTAAGGCTCGATGTGGATGTCGGACGCGCCCTGCTTGTAGGCGTCCACGATAACCTTATTAACGAGCTTGACGACTTCGTTGTCCGAGGCGGCCGAAGCCACGTCTTCGTTGTTCTCCTCGAGAGACTCTTCGTCTTCGAGACCGGAGAGTAAGTCGCCGATGTCGGTGCCGTCGTCAACATTGCCGACACCCACCGACGCGCCGCCCCCGCCGAAGAACAAGTCGAGCGTCGCACTAAATTCACGCGCACAGCACACGCGGTAGATAATCTTGCTTTTCGGATAGACATTATTGACTACCTTGGAACCGCGGATTTTTTCCGGGTCCGTCGTCAATATCATGATGCCGTCTTTCGATTCATCCACCGGAATCCACTGGCTGCTTTCGACGAACTCGCGGCTCATGTTTTTCATGAGGTCCATGGGCTTGACCCGGTCCGCCTTGTGCGGCTCGTAGGGCACGTCGAAATAAGCGGCCAACGCCTCGCCAATTTTGTCCAGCTTCACCTGAAACTCGTCGATGAGGACGGTCTCGACGTCAAGATTCTTGCGCCGCGCCGAGCGCGTTGCCAGTTCCAGTTCCTCCGCCGAAATCACCGCGTTCGATACCAGATGATCGTACTTGCCTTTGACCCCGGCGACGGGCTTCTGACGCTGGCGCAGCGCGATGGCGAGCGTTTCGCATACATGGATAGCGCCCTCCTCTATCACCGGCGGGAAAGGCTGGCCGCTTTTGGCGTTGATGACCTGCAGCACGCCGATCAGGTCCTTGCTTTGCGCATCTACGATCGGGACGACCAGCATCTGCTTGGTCCGATAGCCGGTTTTGACGTCGACCTGCTTCAGAAAATTCAGCTGCGGACTGTGACCTTTCAATTCCTTATCGTCGTAAACGTCGCGGATGTTGATCATCTTCTTATGCACTGCAACGAAGCCGGCTATGCTTTGCTCCGCGATCGGCAGCTTCAGGTCTTTGAACGAATTGAGACCCGTCTTGACTTTGGATACGATGGAAGTTTTGTCCTCGCTGACGAGGTAGATCGTAAGCCGGTCGGCGT
This sequence comes from Betaproteobacteria bacterium, assembly GCA_025363575.1. The sequence continues at coordinate 4,400 of JANYDM010000158.1, forward strand.
TAAAGAGCCCGCAGATGTCCTGGCTCAGCTCGAGCATGATCTCGTCGAGATTGTTCGTCGCGTGGATGCGGTTCGTCACCGATTGCAGGGCCTTGGAGAAATTCAGCTTCTCCGCAAGGTTGTCCTGCGCAACCGGTTTGGTTTCGAGAACGCTACTCATGGCAGTTTCATCCTCTTTTAGCACTCATGCGGGCGGCGGCGGTGCCGTCGCAGCGTTTGAGATGCCCTGTTCTCATAGCTCAAATAGCTGGTTGTTTTCAAGCATGCGCGGATTGTAATCGCCGGCGCATTCCCTGATTTCCTGCATCGTGAGTTCAGTTTCGCCCGGTTTCAGGTGCGTGATATAGACATCGGCCTTGCGCTTCAGTTTCGAGAGTTCCTCCGCCAGCAGGCTCGGGCACAAATGCTTGGAGGCGATCGCCAGTCCGCGTTCACGGTTGCAGAAGGCGGTTTCAATGATGAGATAGCGCAAATTTTCTATCTTGTTCACTTCGACCCAGAACGGATCATTAGTCGTCGTGTCGCCGGTGAACACCAGGCTCGCGCGGCCGGAATCGATACGGTAGCCGATGGCCGGCACGACGTGATTGGCAGGCAACGGCGTCAGTTTGCGACCATTGATCTCGACCGTTTTACCCAGCGTGAGTGGCTCGTAACGCAAGAAGGGCTTCTGCGCGTCGGGGATCTGCGTAAAGTCGGGCCACAGCTTCCAGTTGAAAAGATGCTGGCGCAGGATTTCCAGGGTCGGCGCGATGGCATGCACCGTAATCGGCTTGTCGCGCATCCAGCCGACCGAATCGACCATGAAAGGGATTGAGGCGACATGGTCGAGATGCGAGTGCGTGACGAATACATGATCGATGCGCGACAGTTCATCGATGCTCAAGTCGCCGACGCCGGTGCCGGCGTCGATCAGCACGTCCTGGTCGAGCAGCATGGAAGTCGTGCGCAGGTCACCGCCGATTCCGCCGCTGCAGCCGAGTATCCTGAGTTTCATCGATGCCGCTCTTATTTCGTCTTGAACGTAAACGCGCCGTCCCAGTTTTTACCCGGGGGATTGGCGCGCAAATAGGAAATCCGTTCTACGAACGTCTGGCTGTAGAGCAGATTGCCGGGGACCTGTTTCTGCAAGTTAAAGAGCTGCAACTCCGCCTGGTCCCAGTCCTGGGCGCGATAGAGCCGCAGGAACTGGGTGTACTGCTTGATCTCTTCGAGCCTGACCTTGTTGACTTCGCCCTGCATGCCGAATGGCTCGAACATCGCCACTGCCTCATCCTTGCCCTTGACGCGCACGCGGTCGAGCTCGCGGAAAACGACATCGGGCACCGCGTTCTTGGTGCCTTCGCCGACTATGATATCAGCGCCATAGTCCTTTGTGATGCCTTCGAGGCGCGACGCGAGATTTACGGCGTCGCCCATTACAGTATAGGCGGTTCGCAGCTTAGAACCCATGTTGCCTACGCTCATGCGCCCGGTATTGAGGCCCACGCCAATACGTATTTCCGGCCAGCCGCGCTTCTGGAATTCGGGCTTCAGTTTCTGCAGTACCTGGTGCATTTCGAGACCGGCAAGAATACCGTTGCGCGCATGGGCAGGATCGGCAAGCGGCGCGCCCCAGAAGGCCATGATGCAGTCGCCCATAAACTTGTCAACAGTGCCGCGATGCTTGTAAATGACTTCCGTCAGCGGGGTGAGGAATTCGTTCATCAGCTGCGACAACTGCTTCGGGTCCAGGCCTTCGGAGATGGTGGTGAAACCGCGCACATCGGTGAACAGCACCGTCATTTCGCGCGATTCGCCTTCCATTGAAAAGCTCTCCGGATTGCGCGCCATTTCGTCCACAAGTTCGGGCGGCACATACTGGCCGAACAATCCGGTAATCTGGCGCTTGCCGCGTGTCTCGACGAAATATCCGTAAGTCATGTTCAAAGCGAACAGCAGCGAAATAAGCATCAACCCTGACGCCAGCGGCAGTACAAGATTGCCGACGTGGAACACCAGCAGATTCGTGAACAGCACCATCATCAGGACTGCGAGCGTGACAAGCAGCGACTTCAGCGGGTTCAGCAACGGCAGCAGCAGCGCCATGGCGAGCCCTGCGATCAATAACGACAGGAATTCTGCGCCGATTACGTACGGCGGCTTTTGCTTGATGTTGCCGTCAATCATGCCCGAGATCATATTGGCATGCACTTCCACGCCGGGGTAGACCTCTTCAACCGGCGTCGCACGCAAATCGAGCAGCCCGGGTGCGGAAGTGCCGACGAGTACGATCTTGCCCTGTAGTTGCGCGGGATCGGCTCGCTCGTTCAACACATCGACCGCGGAGATGTAGTTAAAACTGCCATGCTTGCCGCGATAGGGAATCAGTGCCGTGACGGCTTCATCGACTGGAATCCGCCGCGGTCCTACTTCCAGCCATTCGAGCCCCGAGTAATTGCGCGACCAGATCTTGTCGGTGGGATAGCCGGGCACGATATTCGCGCTGCCCGTGATCATGCGCACGATAGCGAGCGACAGTGGCTCATAGTACGCGCCGTCGAATTCAGCCAGCATGGGGACGCGGCGCAAAATACCGTCGGGATCCGGATCCAGGCTGAAGTGGCCCGCGCTTGCCGCGCTTTTCTGCAGCTCCGCCAGATTGCCTGTGTAACCCGGAAATGACGCAAAATTGATGTTCTTGCCGGCGAACGTGCCGGCGGCCAGCACGGGCTGCGGCAACACGCCCTTTTTGCTGCCCTCACCTTCAAAGCGAGTAAACGCGAACCCCAGCACCACCGGGCGGCCGCGCATGTGGGCGGCAAAAATTTCATCGTATTCGAGTTGCGGCTGCAACTGTTTCAGCGCGGATTGGAATCCGGAGACATCTCTGAGCTCTTTTTGCGCCAGTTGCTGCAGTACCTTCAGGCCCGAACTTTCATCGCGCTCGGCGAATACAATGTCGAAACCGACGATCGCGATCTTGTAGTGGTCGAACAACTTGTCGAGCAGCGTGGCCATCCGGTCGCGCGGCCATGGCCAGCGCCCCTCGCCGCCTTTTTCCTTTTCAGCAAGGCTTTTCTCGTCGATATCGAGAATGACGATGCGCGGATCGACGGTGCGCGGCATCGTAAGCGCGAGCCGCGTGTCATAGACAATGGCCTCGAGCCGTTCAACCAGCGGCAAGCGATAATATTTCGCGGCGTGGCCTAGAAAAGCCAGCAGCAACGCAATGCCAAGGCCGATGCGAACAATATTTTTTTTCAAACTTCCTCCCCTACCGCAGCTGCTATGCCGTCGTCATGGATTTCGCAGCTTTCAAATCCTGCAAGACCCGTGCCAGATTCCGTGCAAAAACCGCGTTTGCGGCAGCTCAGCGCATGACGCACCCGATTTGCCGCGGCGAAGAAGCCGAATGGCGCCAGCGATCGGCTCATGGGGTGGGTGCGCGGATTGTGTCGTAGATGGGATTGACGCCGGCTGCGCCCGACCGGGCGTTTCAGCCTAGCCGTTCTTGAAGAAAAACTCCATTTTTACGCCTGCCAGCTCGATGACGTCGTGGTCGTTGAGTTGATGCGCCTGGGCATCGAGCGCTTTGCCGTTGATGATCGGAAAGGTCACGCCTTCGACGTGCGTAATGAAGTAACCATGCGGGCGACGCGTGATAACCGCCACCTGCACGCCCGGCTTGCCCAGCGTCGTCAAGTTCTTGGTTAATTCGAGCTCCTTACCCGCCGACGGCCCCGTAAGGATCTGGATGGCTGCCAGTTTTTCTGGCTGCTTCGCGGCCGCGGGCGCTATCTGCGGGGGCTGACTTTGAGTGGTGGTTTGCGTAGCGGTAGGGCTGATCTGGGTGTCGCCGAATGTGCCGCCGCCCGAACTTGAAGGGCTTTTGCCGATGGGTGCGCGCAACACCATCGTTTTTTCGAAGTCTGCGACCGATGCCGCACCCGTCGGTGCCTCGCTGACGAACTTGAGTTTGTATTTGCCGATCTCGATGACGTCGTTGGTCTGCAGAATATGCTTCTTGACGGGATTGCCGTTGACGAGCGTGCCGTTGGTGCTTCCGAGGTCTTCGAGGAACGAGTCGTTAAGAATCGTTACGATCAACGCATGCTCTCCGCTGACCGCCAGATTGTCGATCTGAATGTCGTTGTGCGCTTTTCGGCCGATCGTGAAGCGTTCCTTGTCCAGAGGAACCTCCCGAATCACCGCGTTATCCAAACTCATGATCAACTTCGCCATGGCAGTATCCCTGTAACCTTATTATCTAAACCACGCCTTGAATTTGGCAAACCATCCCGTGGGCACCGCAAAATCGTCGATTATCCGCACCAGGATGACGGAAATGTTGTCGCGTCCGCCGCTGTCGTTGGCGAGCTGGACAAGCTGTTTCGCGGCCAGCGGCAAATTTGATTGCAGCGTGCCGAGTGTCGAATGAATGTCTTCATCCTGCACCATGTCGCTCAACCCGTCGGAACACAGCAGGTAGATATCGCCGATTTCGACATTATAGGTGTGAATCTCGGTTTCGACTTCCGGGTCGATGCCGACCGCGCGCGTGACGAGGTTTTTGTTCTGCGAGTAGCGCGCCTGTTCTTTCGTGATCATTCCGCTGTCGATCTGCTCTTGCAGCAGGGAATGATCGCGCGTCACTTGCTCGAAGGTCTCTTTGCGCAGCCGGTACAAGCGCGAGTCTCCGATATGGCCTACCGTCATGCGATTGTCGAAAAACAGCGCAACCACGAGCGTAGTTCCCATACCTGAATACTGCGGCTGGCTTTTCGCCGTCTGGTAAATGGCGGCGTTCGCTTTCGCTGAGTTCTCGCGCACGAACTTTTCGGCCAGCGTTTCACCGCTGCCGTCCTGCGCATGCGGGTCGCTGCCATCGAGCGCCTGCTTCATTTCCGTGGTCAACATCGCAACCGCAATGCCGCTCGCAACCTCACCCGCGTTGTAACCACCCATGCCGTCCGCGAGCACCGCGAGGCCGATTTCTGCATCGGTGCCAATGCTGTCTTCGTTGTGCGAGCGCACCATGCCGGGGTCGGTGGCGGTGACGACTTCGAGCGCAGTGCCTAAATTGGCTATCATGACCGTTATATCCCGATATCTACGACGTCAGACTTGACGGCAGCGTCGCCGCCGCTTGCCATGCACGCGCGGATCGCTTGCGCCAGTTCGTCACCGGTCTGAAAACGATCCTCGGGTTGCTTAGCCAGGGCCTTGTTGATGATGTCGACCAGGCATCCCGGCAGCGTCGGATTGCGCGTGAGAATGTCGACGTGCGGCTCGTTGGCGATTTTGAACATCAGCTGCGCCATCGAGTCGCCCTGAAACGGCAGGTACCCGGAGGTCATTTGATAGAGCGTCACGCCAAGGGAGAAAAGATCGGAGCTGCCCTGGATTTTCTTGCCGGACAATTGCTCGGGTGACATATAGCTCGGAGTGCCCAGCACCATGCCGGTCTTGGTCTTGGACGAGTCCGTGATTCGCGCGATACCGAAGTCCGTCACTTTCACCGTGTCGCTCTCAAGCTCATACATGATATTGGCGGGCTTGATATCGCGATGCACAACATTATTGGTGTGCGCATACGACAGGGCTTCGGCCACCCGCGCCACTATGCTCATGACCTTGGGCAACGGCAGCAGATTGTCGGGCTTGATGTATGGCGCGAGATCCTTGCCCTTCAAAAACTCCATCGCGATGTAAGCGAGATCGTGCTCCTCGCCTGCGTCGAATATCGTGACAATGTGCGGATGGTTCAGGCGGCCCGCTGTTTCGGCCTCGCGGAAGAACCGGTCCTTGACGTCCTGTAGCTCGTCAGCATCGAACTCCTGGGAGAGCGCCATCGTTTTGATGGCCACCACGCGTCCAATCTTCGGGTCTTTGCCGAGGTACACCACGCCCATGGCGCCTTTGCCGAGCTCTTTCTCGACCTGATAGCGGCCGAGCATCGGTTTTTCGACGCCGCCGCCGGGCAAAATTACGGTGCCGCCCGGGTGGCCGCCGGTGCCGCCAAGTATTACGGTTTCGGACATTGCCTTGGCGCGCCCCACGCGATCGCCGATGTCCTTGAACTTGGGGTTTTTCTCGGCGATGTACTTGAATGCGTTTTCCGCCTTGTTGAACTGTCGCTTGCGCTCGTAATCGAGCGCCAGGTTATAGATCAAGTCGAGCACTGAATCATCCGGCGGTAGCTTGCGGAAATAATCGAATGCCGTATCGAGCTGACCCTGTCCCTGGTAGCCCAGACCGAGCATACGGTGACTTTGCGCGAGATCCACGTCCGAGCGCGCCTTGCTGCTTTCGGTGACGAGGAAACGCTTCGTGGTCAAGGCAAGGTGGCCGATCAGAAGCAGCGTGACCGACGCCATCAACTGTATCCATAGCAACTGCGTTCCCATCAGCACGAAATGGGTGACGAGCAGCGCGACAAAAAGTGATGCCGTACAGATGGCGCCCATCCCTGCCTTCAGCCGCGGCAGCAGCGCGATCAGATAGGCGGCCACCAGCAGGAAAACCAGTTTTTCGACCCAGACGCCCCAAGCCGGCGCCACGAAAAAATCTTCCTTCATGATGCTCGACACCGAATGGGCGAGAGTCTCCACCGGCGCCATGCGCGGCGAAATCGGGGTCGGAAATGAAATACCCAGTCCAGCCGCGGTGGCGCCGATCAGAACGATCTTGTCCTGATACTTAGCAGCCGGTATCTTGCCCGTGTAGACATCGAAAAACGAGTCCACCGGAAACGCGCGCTTGTCGCCGACGTCGCTGTAAAAAAACGTGTACATGCGAAGCTCGGGATCGGTACGCACGCGCAATTTGCCGACGCGCACGTCTTCGCCTGGCTTGACCTGGATATCGGCAACCTGCAGATTTAGATATTTCGCGACGAGCTGCAGCGACAGCGAGGGGAAAAACCGGTCGTAGTAGCGCACGATGAGCGGCTCGGTGCGCGTTGCGCCGTCCACATCCTGCTGTGAGTTCAGATGGCCGATCCCCACCGCGGCGGCGGCAAGCTCGGATATCGGATATGCCGGGTTAATGCCAGGCGGCGGCAGTACGTCGGCGTTCTTGTCCTTCATCGCAATGCCGTTAGCGAGAATAGTGTCGGGCAGCGGCTTGTCGGGATTGCCCTGCGGCTCGAAAGGAAACTGTTGGAATACGAGCGGCAGCAGGACGTTGTTGGCTTTCTTGAAGCTCTCGGCAAGCCGATGGTCGGTGTTGAGCGCTCCGGCGGCTTCAGCCAGCAACGTTTCCAGCTTGTCGGCGTCAGGATCGTGCGAGCCTTTGAATTTTGAAGCCGCGTAGGTTTCGTTCAGCTTATTGATATAAGCGAGCCCCGCGTCGACCTGCGGTTCCGAAAAAAATACCGAGTAGCCTATGGTCTTTGCTTTGGCGTTGGCCAGAATGTCGGTCATCTTGGCGTGCACGTCCCGCGGCCACGGCCAGCGTCCGATATTGGCAATGCTTTGATCGTCGATCGCGATGACCGCGATGCGGTCGGATGGCGTGCGCGTTGCCGACCTTACGCCCAGGTCGTACGCCTTGCGTTCCAGGCTCTGAACCAAGTCGCCGCCCGACGCTATTAGAAGCACCAGCGTAACGACCAAGCCGAGAAACCAATCCGACTTCCAGAACGTTAGATTCTTCATCCCTGTGCCTGTTATTTATATTTTTATTCTAATACTTAACGCCGGAGACTGAATTATTGCACCGTACTTGCCGACAAGTATATGATTTTTTTCATAAGTGCGCCAGAAACCTCCTCCCGCAAAGGGACCCTACCCCCTGACTCACCATGTATTTTGCTTGCCTAAAGCGCGCTAACGCAAGCAATGCGTGTACCGGCGAATGCGCCCAAGGGTCAGATACATGTTAGTGACCACTCGCGAGGTACCCATATCTCCGCGTTCAAGCTGTAAAAAAACCGCCTCATGGCGGTTTTTTTAAGATGATGACACGCCGATTTCAAGAGCCAAGCAGACTGCCCACCGCCAGTCCTCCCGTCTGGGCAACCTCGCCGCCGGAGAGCTTTTTGCCGTCTTCGAAACGCGCCTTAAGGACCTCGACGACGCCCCCTTGTGCCGTCACTTGGAAGCTCTGTGCGGTCACCGCCGTGACTTCCCCGATCTTGCCGGCGACATCGGCAAAACGGCGGAAAACGACTTTGCGCGTGTCAAATATTTGCAACTTTTTGCCGTTGTGCGTCGTCCAGGCGGCCGGCGCCGGGTTGCAGCCCCGGATCAGGTTGTAAACCTGATCGACGGGTTTGGCCCAATCTATTTTCGCTTCGGCGGCGCGGCACCAGCCTTCATAGCTAGCCTGCGACTCGTCCTGAACAATTTCCTGGTGCTTGCCGGCGATCACCAGGTCGGCTGCTTCCAGCATTGCGGCTACGCCGAGCGGAAACAAGCGCTCGAAATAAACCGTTCCGAGCGTATCGTCAGCGCTGATCAGTGTTTTCTTCTGCAGGACAACGGCGCCTTCATCCAGCCCGTCCGACGGACGAAATATAGTCAACCCTGTCTCAGTTTCGCCTTTTATGATCGGCCAGTTGATCGAACTCGGACCGCGAAATTTTGGCAATAGCGACGGATGATACTGAATGGTGCCGTGACGCGGAATATTCACGAGTTCCTGCGGCGCAAACTGGAGTACGAACGCCATGATGCCGATTTCCGCATCGGCCTCTTTCATGGCCTGAATTGCTTCCGGCGCGCGCAGCGACTTGAACTGATGGACCTTGATGCCGCGCTCCTGCGCTGCGGCGCGCAGCGCGTCCGCGCGTGCGCCTTCCTTTTCCGGCGCGCAAAACACGGCCGCAACCTGGTCTCCGCGCGCGAGAAATGCTTCAAGAACTGACTTACCAAAATCCTGTTGCCCAATTATTGCGATTTTCATTTTGCCTGCGCCTTACTTGGTTTTCGGCGGCATCGTAAAAGCGCCTGCCTGTTTTTTGGTCGCAATCTGCGCGTCGTCCCAGCCCAGCACTTCTTTCAGGACTTCATCAGTGTGCTCACCCAGCGTCGGCGAACGCACGATTTTTGCCGGCGACGCGGACAGTTTAATCGGCATGCCGACGTTGTACCACTTGCCGCGCTGCGGGTGATCGAGCTCTACGTACATGTCGCGTCCGCGCACGTGCTCGTCGTTGGCCAGATCCTCGGTCGACATGATGGGGCCGCACGGCACGTCGAGCGGATTCAAAATGGCCATGAATTCCCGCTTGGTATATTTCGACGCGAACCTTTCGATCAGTTGCCACATCGCGGCCTGATTCTTGCGGCGGTCGGCGATCTTAGCGAAGCGCGCGTCGGTCGCGAGTTCTGCGATTCCCAATTCCGTGCCCATCAGTTTCGCCAGCCCATCCCATACCGCTTCCTGCACCACGACGTAAATGTAATCATCCATCCCGCCCGGCTTGCACTTGATTGCGTTGCCGAGCTGCCCGCCGCCGGAATCGTTGCCGGCACGGGGCGTCGCGTGAAGACCGGCGGTCGGCCGCGAATACTCCGACAGCTCCTGGCGTGTAAGACGCTGGTGATCGCGCCATTTGACGCGGCAGAGATTCATCACGCCGTCCATCATCGCCACTTCGACATATTGCCCCTGCCCGGTCTGGTCGCGCTGACGCAACGCGGCAAGCAACCCAATCGCGAGATGCAGGCCGGTGCCGGAATCGCCGATCTGCGCGCCGGTGACGAACGGCGGGCCTTCGGGCGCGCCCGTGGTGCTCATCGCGCCACCCATCGCCTGCGCCACGTTTTCGTAGGCTTTGAAGTCGGAGTACGGGCCGCTCGAACCGAAGCCTTTGATCGAGCCCATGACGATACGCGGATTGAGCTCGTGAATTTTTTCCCAGGTGAAACCGAACCGGTCGAGCACGCCGGGCCCGAAATTCTCCATGATGATGTCGCATTTCTGCAGCAGCTCGACGAACACCGCCTTGCCTTCCGGCGACTTCATATTGACCGTGATGGAGCGCTTATTGCAGTTCAACATCGTGAAATACAGGCTGTCTGCGTTCGGCACATCGCGCAATTGGCCGCGTGTCGCGTCGCCGTTCGGCGGCTCGAACTTGATGACGTCCGCGCCCATCCACGCGAGCAGCTGCGAACAAGTCGGCCCTGCCTGGACATGCGTCATATCGAGAATTCTTACGCCCTTCAATGCTTCCATTAGATCCTCACTCGTTATTCGTTACTCGCCGCGAGCACGAGCGGCAGCAACTCCCGCTCGTGCTCGCGGCTGCTTGAGCGGCGCGCTTCTCGCGTCTGCTCCAAGCGCTATTTCTTTTTCGCTGTCGGATTCAGGCTTGTGATGCGGCCGCTTTCGGTGCCGGCCTCTTCGTCGATCACTGCGTTGATGAGCGTGGGCTTTTTCGAGCGAACGGCTTCCTCCATTGCCTTGCGCAACTCGGCGGGCGTCGTGGCATGCACGCCGACACCGCCAAACGCTTCTATAATCTTGTCGTAGCGTGCGCCCTTGACAAATACGGTGGGCGCCACGTCGGGGCCGCCTGCCGGATTGACGTCGGTGCCTTTGTAAACGCCGTTGTTATTCATGATCACGATGCAGACCGGCAGGTTGTAGCGGCAGATGGTTTCCACTTCCATGCCGGAAAAGCCAAACGCGCTATCGCCTTCGATCGCGATCACCTGCTGCTTTGTCACCACGGCGGCGGCCACGCAGTAACCCATGCCTACACCCATGATGCCCCAGGTGCCGACATCGATGCGCTTCCTGGGCTTGTACATGTCGACGATGCTGCGCGTGAAGTCGAGCGCGTTGGCGCCTTCGTTGACGAGCATCGCTTCCGGATTCGCTTTGACGATGTCGCGCACGACGTTGAGCGCGCTATGAAAGTTCATCGGCGACGGATTCTTCGCCAGCGTCTCGGCCATCTTCGCGACGTTGGTGGTCTTCTTCTCGTTGATCGCGTTCAACCACTCGGCCGGCGGCTTCGACCAACTTGATCCCATGCCGGCCAGCAGCGCCGACACGCAGGATCGGATGTCCCCGACAACCGGTGCGTCGATGCGCACATTGCTGTCGGCTTCCTGCGGCGAGATGTCGATCTGAATGAACTTCTGGCCGCCCCAGTCCTTGTGGCCCTTGCCGCCCCAGGTCTTGCCTTTGCCATGCGACAACAACCAGTTGAGCCGCGCGCCGATGAGCATCACTACGTCGGCCCCCGGCAGGACGAAGGAACGCGCGGCAGACGCGGACTGCTCGTGCGTATCCGGCAGCAGGCCCTTCGCCATCGACATCGAGAGATACGGAATGCCGGTGCTTTCCACCAGAGCCTTGATGTCAGCATCAGCTTGCGCGTAAGCGGCGCCCTTGCCGAGAATGATCAGCGGCTTCTTCGCGCCTTCAAGCAAGTCGAGCGCGCGCTTGACGGCATCAGGTGCTGGAATCTGCTGCGGCGCCGGATCGACGACCTTGATGAGCGTTTTCCTGCCCAAGTCAGCATCGATACTCTGTGCGAACAGTTTCGCCGGCAGATCGAGGTAGACGCCGCCCGGACGCCCCGACACGGCGGCGCGGATGGCGCGCGCGATGCCGACGCCAATGTCCTCGGCATGCAGCACTCGAAACGCGGCCTTCGCAACCGGCTTGGCGATCGCCAGCTGATCCATTTCTTCGTAGTCGCCCTGCTGCAGGTCGACAATCTCGCGCTCGCTCGAGCCGCTGATGAGTATCATCGGAAAGCAATTGACGGTGGCGTGGGCAAGCGCGTTGAGCCCGTTGAGAAAGCCCGGGGCCGAGACCGTCAGGCAGATTCCCGGCTTCTGCGTGAGAAATCCGGCGATCGAGGCAGCGTAGCCGGCATTCTGCTCGTGGCGGAATGAAAGCATGCGCAAGCCCGCGGCCTGCGCCTTACGCGTAAGGTCGGTGATGGGTATGCCGGGCAAGCCGAAGATCGTGTCGATACCGTTCAGCTTGAGAGCATCGATCAGCAGATTGAAGCCGTCGGTCGTTTCCTGCGCTGCCGGGACGCCTTTGTTTTCAGTAACGGTATCCATAGGAATCTCCTAGTGAGAGCGTTGTTTTCACGCCGCCTGGAAGGACGCTTTTTTGAAGGGCTTCAAATATAGGCAGAGCGCGCCGCAGCGGCCTTGACCACGGTCAATAAAGCCCGTTTTGGTATACTCGGCGCAGCGTGAATTGGCGCCGCCTGCCCGCTTTGGGGCCAGGCGATTTGACCGGCCTTTCCGGCCGGAACTATTCCTCCGATGACCGCCCTCGCCAAACACCCAGAAGCGAAATTCATACGCTTGCAGCTGCGCCAGAATCTGGTGCTGAAATCGATGACCGCGACGCAATGGTCGGAGCTCGAGGCGCTGATCGACGTCACTGACTATGTCAAGGGAGCGCTGCTTGAAAATCAAGGCGACGCTTCGATGCAGCAGTACTTCATTCTCGACGGCATCCTGAAGCGCGTCGTCTCGAGCCCGGCGGGCAAGGAAATGATTCTGCGTTTCGCGGCGGAGACGCAGATCGACACAAGTTACGCCGCCTGGCGCCTGAAAACACCCATGCCTTATTCGATCCGCGCCGTTACGCGCGTGCGCACGGCGCGGCTGTCAATGGAAGAATGGAGCGGCTTCATCGAGCGCCAGCCGGCGATCAAGGGCCGCTTCGAGTTCGAAGTCATGAAGCTGATGAGCGAGGTGATGGCGCACACCATCACGCTGCATCTGCTCGACGCGCCGGGGCGCGTCGCACGCTTCATGCGTAAACATTCGGCGCTGGTCGAGCGGCTGCCCAAGAAGGAGCTCGCCGCTTATCTCAACCTCTCGCCGGAGACGCTTTCCCGTTTAAAAAAACGCGGAAAGATCTGAAGAACTCCCGGGCTATGACGTAAGACCTAGCCCGTTGCACTGCCGTTTAGCCTAAGCGCGAATTTTCCCAGTAACACGGCACACGCCCGGTGTAGGCGTGCGCGCAAAAGCCTTTTCCCGCGCACCCACTACCGCAGTCATATGACGTCCAGCGGATTTTGCCGTCCGCCTCCCTGCGCAACAATGATTTCACGCAACCGGCAGCGCCCAACCAGGCACCGGAAGCATGAATCGCAACAAACACGGGAGGCAATATGGATCAAACCGGCAACTGCTCGATACTGGAAATCGGCCTTAACCAAGAAACAGCCGGGCTTGCCCAAGCACTGTCATACATCGCGCGGCGCGTGCTCGCAATCCTCGCGCTGTTCGCTTTCATATACGCTTTGCTAGCAGCCGAAGTCGAGCTCGCCAGAATTGAGCACGTCACTGAACCGATGACCTTAACCTGGTAGCGGTTTGCGCCAGTCTCCCGCATGCAGCCGCGCGCGCAAGCGGACTAGCGTCGTAACGGCCAGGACCGCCGCCCAAACATTCAGTGCCGCCGCGAAATAGAGGATCAGGCGGCTATCCACGGTCTGCGGCACGTATTGGCTCAGCAGTAAAACCAGCAAGGCAGCGGCCCCTTTTGCGGTATATAAAATTCCCGCGTGCGTGGCCGCACACCTGGCGCCGAAAGAATCCGCGCTCGCCGCCGGGAACAAGCTGTAAATTTCGCCCCAGCAGAAGAATATCGCCGCGGTCAATAACACGAAGGCGAGCGGATCACTCCCGCACCACGCCAGCGCGACGATGGCAAGCGCCTCGCAGCCGAACGCGATTGCCATAGCCGGCTCGCGGCCGATACGATCCGAAACCCAGCCGAAAAACGGCCGCGACAGCCCGCTGAATACGCGATCGATCGCAAGCGCGAAAGTCAGCGCGGGGAGCGTCAAGTCGAGAATCGATGCAGGCGTATTCGCTATCTTGTATTCCTTGGCGATGGGCGCGAGCTGCGAGATCGCCAGCAATCCCGCCGTCGCGACCAGGAAAAACATCAGGTACATGAGCCAGAACGCGGGCGCCCTGATGACTTCGAGTGGGCCATAACCGGGCGCGTCGCTCGAACCGTCGATACCGCGTGCACCTTGCGTAGCCGGCGCGGCCATGCGCGATGCCGCCAGGACAACAATCAGAGCCTGGCCCACACCGAAATACAGGAATGCGTTTTCATATCCGCGTGCTTGTATCGTTGCGTGTATGAGCAGGACGGTGGCAGCAGACACCGTGCCGAATCCTGCGGCTGTCAGGCCTACTGCGAGGCCGCGCTGATCGCCAAACCATTTCAGCGCATTGCCTATGCAAGCGCTGTAAACGGCGCCGGCGCCGATGCCGCCGACCGCAGCGCTGAAATAGAGTATCGCGAGGGATTCGGCGTATGCGTTCAGGCCCCACGAAATCCCGGTCAGAATCCCGCCCGCCATTACGGGCAGGCGCGGGCCAAAACGATCAGCCAGATATCCCGTGACCGGCATGAGCCAGGTTTCGGTCAGGACAAAAATCGTAAACGCGATTTGGATTGCGGTCCGCCCCCACGCGAATTTCGCGTCGATCGGGGCGACGAAAACCGCCCAGCCGTATTGGAGGTTGGCCACCATCACCATACATAGGATGCCGAGGACGAGCTGGAGCCGCTGACAACCGGGGCCTTTTGCGCAGCCTTGTGGGTCGCAATCCATCAAACACCCCCTATGGTCACCGGCTCAATGTTCGCGCGTTGCCGCCTATGTAAGCGTACAGACTGCCTGGGCGCGCGAAGCACTCAACGCGCGTCCCGAGAAACGGATATTGGCGGCCTTATTCGGTTGTCTGTTGTGCGCTGATGCAATGCGATGGCGAAATCGCGAGACAGAGCGTCTTCGCGGATGTTGCGGTTGATGACTGGTTCGCATTGCGAAGACCGCTCGTCGGGCAAGCCAGTTTTCCGCAGCATAAGCAGTCATCCCGTCAACAACCGGAAAGTTACACTTCCCCGGCGATTCTCTTCCTGATAATGGGCCTTAGAACAAAAAGGGCCAGGGCCGCCGCTGTGAGGTCGAATACCGCAGCGATGTAGTAAGGCACCGAGAACGAGCCGGCATACTGCGCTGCCACCGCAGCAGCACCCCACCCGGCCATGATGGACGCCAATCCTTTAGCCGTATACATGATCCCGTAATTGCCAGAAGCGTTTTTCGGGCCAAAGACGTCCCCCGTTATCGCCGAGAACAACGCATAAATTTCACCCCAGGCAAGGAATACGAAGGGCATCAGGATCATGAACGCAATCGGATTGCCTGCAATCTGCGTCATCAGAAAGATGAGCACGCCTTCGAGCGCAAAAGCGAAGGCCATCGTGTACTCGCGGCCTAGCCTGTCTGAAACCGCGCCCCACATGATTCTCGCGAACGCATTGGTAACACCTGCCAGGGTTGCAACGAACGGGACAATCGCGATGCCCATGAACGTGGCGTCGAATACGTTGAGGGACTTGGCGATCTGCGACATATTGCCGGTGGTCATCAGACCGCCGGTGCAGACCATTAGAAACATCAAGTACATAATGTAAAACTCTTTCTGCGACATCATCTGCTTCGCAGAAAACTCCTGCCGCGTTTGCACGACCGCCTTGGGCTGCACCCAATCCTTGGGCTGCCAGCCTTTGGGCGGGTGGTGCAAAATGAACGCCATCGCAATGGCCACAATACCTTGACCAATGCCCCATGCGGTCATGGCACCGGCCCAACCCATGGACGAAATACTGCCGCTGATCGGGATCAGCGTAAGCGCTGAGCCGCCGCCGAATCCCGCGGCGGTCAGTCCGGCCGCCAACCCTCTTTTGTCGGGAAACCATTTGACCGCATTGGCTACCGTTGCTATGTAGATGATGCCGCAACCGGTTCCGGCCAGTACGCCGTAATAGATGTACAAGTGAAAAATGGATGTTGCGAACATTCCACCGAGCACCCATCCCAGAAAAACCAGCACGGCGCCGACGAGCATGAGGTTGCGGATGCCGAATTTATCGATGAAATATCCGGCGACAGGAACTGGCCAGGTTTCGAATAGAATAAAAAGCGTATAGATCAGGGCAATGTCAGAGTAGGGCGCGGCCGCGAACTGCTGCTTCAGCCCGGGAGTGAAAAGGGTGAAGGCATACTGAAAGTTCGATATGACGACCATCGCCGTGACGCCGGCGGCCAATTGAATCCACCGGTTGCCGACGATCGGACCGTAATTTTGTTGCGCAAGATCCAGCTGAGCTGCGCTCTCATCCGACATATTTCCTCCTCCTGAAATTATTTTTTTGTGCCTGATATCACCAGCGCAATCAACTCGACGGCACTGGCGTAACGGACATCGATGCTGCGTCTCCGGGCTGCCGGGACCGGTGCATTAAAGCATCAAATCCCATCTGTGTTCAATCTGATGGCGCTTGAAATGTTTGGAACTTGACCACGGTCAAGAAATGCAGCAATCATCAATAACCGGGACGCAGCAATCGCATCTCCCGCAATAGCCGCCGGCGAGGCAGGGAGCCGCAGCGCGCCCGAAGTTATTCCCGGTCGAGAAATCCCGCCTCGTTCATCCGGTCTCTATGCATCGCTTCCGCCTTCTCGGCCCATTTTGCGAATTCAGCACCAGTCAGGAAATTCGTGCTGAATGCGCCTTCTTCCATGAATTTCAGCCACTCCGCAGTCTGACGCACGTGTCTGAACAATTCGACGTAGAACGCGGTTTGCTCCGCGGTTACGCCAGCCGGTAAAAAAGTACCGCGCAATGCAACGTAGTTGACGTCGATTCCCGCCTCCCGGCATAGCGCGATATCGTGCCACGACGAGGTGCCGGAAACGGGAACGCGATAGGCCATGCGTTCGACGCTGAATACGCAAAGCGCGCGCAGTTTACCGGCGCGCCACGGCATAACCGCTTCGATCGGGTTATTGACGCTGGAGTCAATACGCCTGTCCGTCAGATGGAGCGCCACTGCGCCGCCGCTCTTGAAAGGCACGTAAATAAACTTGGCGCCGGCGACCTTTTCGATCGCGGCCGTGATGATCTGGTCATCCTGTTTTAATCCGGTGCCGCCCATCCTGAACTTGTTCGGTCCGGCTGCCCTGACTGCGTCGAGATATCCCCCCGCCGATGTATATGGCGTTTCAGCGTTTACCCACAGGACAAACTGATCGAGCGCCAGCATCGCCACCGGCGTCATGCTGCGCCACGTCGGCACGTTCTTGCTGGCGAGCGGCGTGGTAAAAACGTTGGAAAGTGTGATGACGACTTTGTGCGGGTCGCCGGCGGCTTCCTTCATCGCAAGGAAAGCCTCCGCGCCGGCGCCGCCCGGCCGATTGACGACGATCAATGGCTGCCGCATCAGTTTGTGCTTGGTCACTATGCCCTGCACCAGACGCGCCATCTGGTCGGCACCGCCGCCGGTACCGGCCGACACTACGAACTCGACGGGCTTCAAAGGCTCCCAGCCGGCGCTGTGCGCGCAGATGGGTAACGCCGCCATCGCGAACGCTAGTGACGACCTGACGATGAAGGGCGATAGCAGAGATGTGTTTATATAATCCCCCTCTAAACCAGCCCTTGAAACTAATCGCGCTCGTTAGTGCGTCGCTTTTTTTGCGGGCGGATTACGGCCGGAACCTGCGCGCATTGTAGTCAAATCAGCGGCGGATGCGCTTGCTGCAATCGATATTCGCAAAAAACGCGGGTGTTGCCCTTACAATCACTTCACTAGCAACACCGGCACGTTGACTCGGTGCAGCACCTCGGTCGCGCCTGAGCCCAGCAACGCATTGGCGACCGCTCCCCCGCCGCGGGGGCTCATCATGACAATTCCTGCTCCCAGACTGCGGACGTACTGCGCCACGGTTTCGCCCACATCGCCGACGCCGATATGCTGGCTGTATTTGACGCTGGCGGCATCAAGCAGATTGCGCGCCGCTTCGAGTTCCCTGGCCCCCTGGTCTTGATGCATCCGCTTCGCCTCTGCGCTCACGCCCTGTATTGCGCCTGACAGCGGGCGCTGCACGTTGAGCAGATGCAACTCCGGCGATCCTTTGAAAAGCTGCGTCTGCTCGATTATGAATTTGACTGCGCGAAGCGAATTCTGCGAGCCATCGAGCGGTATCAACACCTTCTGTAGCGAATTCGACGGCGTCGCTGGCCCGGCCGCCAGAGCAGCCGGCTCCGACTCTCCCTTCTCGCCGCGCGAGGCAAGCCACTTGCCGAGCGCCACAACAAACGCCGCGCCGAGCAGTCCCGCTGCTGACAACCCCAGCGTCAGCGAGCCGACCTTGAGCACATCGAAATCAATTAGCCAGTGCGCGTTGGCTTCGAACCAATTGACCACCGCCGGATCGGTGACCGGCATTTCACCGGCGACATAACCGATGAGCGCGGCGCCTATCGTTATGATGACCGGGAAACGCTCCATCAGCTTCATCAGGACCGTGGCGCCGAAGATCACCAGCGGAATGCTGATCAGCAGCCCCAACACGAGCAGCAGTACGCTGCCTTTGGCCGCGGCCGCCACGCCGATTACATTGTCCAGGCTCATCACCAGGTCGGCAATCAGAATGGTTTTGACGGCCTGGATCAGGTTGTCCGAGCTTTCGATGTCCGCGTCGCCGTCTTCGGGCATCAGCAATTTGACCGCAATCCAAAATAGCAGCACCCCGCCGATGATCTTGAGGAAAGGCCACTTCAATGCCTCGACCGCGATGAGCGTTAGAACGATACGCAACACCACCGCCGCGCCGGCGCCCCAAAATATCGCCTTGCCCTGCTGGTGCTTGGGCAGCGACCGCGCCGCAAGCGCGATCACGACCGCGTTGTCACCGGACAAGATGATATTGATCCAGATGATGGCCATCAATCCGGTCCAGAAATGCATCGTCTGTACTTCTGCTATGAAATCCATGGCTTTCCTCGTCGTCTGCGCTTACTGGCGCTGCGCTGCGTTAGCTCGCGCGAAAGGGGCCCAATGATACCCGAAGGCCCGGTCTCACGTCGCAGGCCGCAAGATTAGAATAACCCCACAACCTTGCCATCGTCGGTGAGATCGATTTTTTCGGCCGACGGCACCTTGGGCAGGCCCGGCATGGTCATGATATCGCCGCACACCATGACGACAAACTCCGCGCCGGCGGCAAGCCGCACTTCACGCACGTTGATGGTGTGGCCAGACGGCGCACCGCGCACCTTGGCGTCGGTCGAAAAGGACGACTGGGTCTTGGCCACGCATACGGGATAGTGGCCGTAGCCGTCGTCCTGAAGTTTCTGGATTTGACCGCGCACCTTGCCGTCGGCGGTCACTTCTTTCGCACCGTAAATCTTGGTCGCGATCTTGGTGACCTTCTCCCACAGCGTATCCTGGTCTTCGTAGACGTATTTCATCGGCGTCGGCTTGGTCTCGATCAGCTCAACGACCTTGCGCGCCACGTCCGCCGCGCCAGCGCCGCCCTCCGCCCAGTGCCGTGCGACCAATACGGTCGCGCCGAGCGCTTCGACCTTTTTCTTCAGCAGGTCGACTTCGGCCTGGGTGTCGAACGTAAAGTGATTGATCGACACCACGCACGGCAGGCCGTAGTTCACGGTCACGTTGTGCACATGGCGTTCGAGATTGGCGATGCCTTTCTCGAGCGCCGGAAGATTTTCCTTGTTCAGCTCCTTGAGATCGGCGCCGCCGTGGTACTTGAGCGCGCGCACGGTCGCGACCAGCACGACGGCCGACGGCCGCAGCCCGGACTTGCGGCATTTGATATCGATGAATTTTTCGGCGCCGAGGTCGGCGCCAAAGCCTGCTTCAGTCACGACGTAATCGGCGAGCTTGAGCGCGGTCTTGGTAGCGATCACCGAATTGCAGCCGTGCGCGATGTTCGCGAACGGGCCGCCGTGCACGAACGCCGGGTTGTTTTCGAGCGTCTGCACCAGATTGGGCTGCAGTGCGTCTTTCAGCAACACAGTCATCGCGCCATGCACGTTGAGATCGCGCGCGTGCACCGGTTTGAGATCGCGCGTATAGGCGACGACGATATTGCCGAGGCGCGTCTTGAGATCCTTCAGCGAATTCGACAGGCAGAATATGGCCATCACTTCCGACGCCACGACGATGTCGAAGCCGTCCTGGCGCGGATAGCCGTTGCCCGGGCCGCCGAGACCGACGGTGATATCGCGCAGGGCGCGGTCGTTCATGTCCATGACACGCCGCCAGGCAATGCGCCGCACGTCGATGCCGAGCGCGTTGCCGTGATGGATATGATTGTCGAGCGCGGCCGCCAGCAGGTTGTTGGCGAGCGCGATCGCGTTGAAGTCGCCGGTGAAATGCAGATTGATGTCTTCCATCGGCACGATTTGCGCGTAACCGCCGCCGGCCGCGCCGCCCTTGACGCCGAACACCGGTCCCAGCGATGGCTCGCGCAGGCAGATCAGGGCTTTCTTGCCGATCTTGTTCAAGGCGTCGCCCAGTCCCACCGTCGTGGTCGTTTTGCCTTCGCCCGCAGGCGTCGGGCTGATGGCGGTCACCAGGATCAGCTTGCCGTCTTTCTTGTTGGCCAGGCTGTCGACGTATTCGAGCGACACTTTGGCTTTGTAATGGCCGTACGGCACGAGGTGCTCGTCGGGAATGCCGAGTTTTTCGGCGACCTTGGTGATGCGCTGCATCTTTGCAGCCTGCGCGATTTCGATGTCGGATAACGCCATGATGCTCCACCCCTAACAGAATTTATGAAGACAGAGATTTATTTTATGTGGGCCGCCGGACTTCGAGCTTTGCGAGCGCGGCCTCGCAATATAGGCTGCGCCTGCCGCCGCGGCCTTGACCGCAGTCAATTTTTTGCCGCGCCTATTCTATTCCGGTTTGACGTGTGCGTCCCTGACGACCTTGCCCCATTTTAGGCGCTCCGCCGCGAGATAGCGCCCGAACTCGACAGGCGTATCCGCGATCGGCTCGAATGCATTCTGCAGCAATTTCTCGTGCATATCCGGCGCCGCGACGATGGTCCTGATTTCACGCTCTAAACGCTCGATCACCGCGCGCGGGATGCCGGCCGGCGCGACTATTCCATTCCAGTTGTTTGCTTCGTAACCCGGTACGCCCGCCGCAGCCACCGTCGGCAGATCGGGCACGACCAGCGAGCGTTGCGCGGTGCCGATCGCCAGCGCGCGCACGCGACCCGTCTTGATATGACCCTGCACGGTCGTCAGGTTCGCGAACATCAGGGTCAGGCGACCGCCGAGCAGATCAGTCACTGCCAGCGAACCGCCCTTATACGGCACGTGAACGAGTGCGATGCCCGCCATGCTGCGGAAAAGCTCCACTGCAAGATGGCTCGCGCCGCCGACGCCGCTCGAGCCGAACGTATAAGTATCCGGATGTGCTTTCGCCAGCGCTATCAGCTCGCGCACGTTCCGCGCGGGCACCGCGGGATGCACGACGAGGACATTGCTGGTGGCAGCGATGTTGGTGACCGGCGCGAAATCGCGTTGCACATCGAACGGCAGCTTGACGAAAAGCGCCGGCGCGATTGCCAGCGGCGGTGTCGCCATCAAAAGCGTGTAGCCGTCGGGCGCGGCGCGCGCGACGATCTCCGTCGCGATGATCGTGCCGGCGCCTGTGCGGTTGTCGATGACGACGGATTGACCGAGCACAGCGGTCAGCTTCTGGCCGATCATGCGCGCCAGCACGTCGGTCGAGCCGCCGGCCGCGTACGGGACGACTAGGCGCAAGGGGCGCGCCGGATAGTCCTCCGCATGTGCGACAGCGGCGGCGCCCGCTGCCAGCAGCACGCAGCAATCCCAAACTGGTCGCGACGCCATCGTGCGCCAACGCGTCAACCGCGGTAGAGCGGCGCGGGTTGGGTCAGGAACGACAGCAGGATGTGATAAGCGATCGCGTAATTCTGGGCCTTGGTGCTGTTGTGCGCGATGCCCGGCATCACGGCAAACTGCTTGTCCGGATTCGGCAGCAGTTTGAAAAAATCGAGCAGGTCTTCCATCGAAGCGATGCCGTCGTACTGGCCGCGCATGATGAGCGTCGGCGCCGTGATTTTCAGCGGATCGACGAGCGGGAGTTTGGAGCACATATCGACATAAGTGCCGGTCGGCACCGAATCGTCGAGTGCGAGTATTTGCGCAGCGTATGCATCGATCACCGGCTGATCGGCACCGCCGTCATGGTCGCGCGTGAACATGGTTTGCACGAAGGCGCGGTCGATTTTGCGCCGGTTTTTCGCCAGATATTCGGGCAGCTTCTTCGTGCGCTCCGCAAGCGTCGGACTGCCTTTGCCTGTCCACACCATGGCACTCAGGACCAGCCGCGAAACGCGCTCAGGATGGCGCTGTGCATAGAGTGCTGCGCGCAATGCGCCGGACGAACTGCCATAAAACAGAAATTGTTCAGTACTGCGCGTTTTGACGATGTACTCGACCGCGGCCTCGAGATCGTCGGCGCCGTTGGCGACATCGCAATTGATATCGCGATGCTTGCTCGAGCGCCCGTAGCCTTCCATATCGATGCACCACGTGTCGAATCCACGGCGCGCAAACCAGTCCATCATCGAAGCGTCCGGCTTGCCCGGCATCTGAAAATCGAAACCGGGTGTCGATGCCATCGATGAGCCGTGCACGAAAATAAGTGTGCCCCGGTTAGGCTCCGCCGTGGATCTCTTCTCCCACAGGAAAAGCTTTACGTCGCCTTTGTGCGTCCAGTGTTCCTGACCTGCGGTTGCGCTGGTTTGATCCATCGTTATCAGGCCGGTATCAGCGCTTTAAGGTCCTGCCCGCCGCCGTAACTCGAGCGCGGCGTGAGTTCGCCACCACGCATGACTTTGACCGCGCAATACTTGAACTCGGGGATCTTGCCGAATGGATCGAGCGCGGGATTGGTCAGCAAATTGGCTGCTGCTTCGTAATAGCAGAATGGAATGAACACCGCGCCGCGCGGTGTGCCGTCATCGGCGCGCGCGTAGAGCGAAATGATGCCGCGGCGGGACTCGACCGTAATGACGTCGCCCGGCTTCGCGCCAATCGCGTCGAGATCGAGCGGGTGCACCGATGCGACGGGATCGGGCTCGATTGCATCGAGGACGGACGCGCGCCGCGTCATAGCACCCGTATGCCAGTGTTCGAGTTGACGGCCGGTGATGAGCACGAACGGGAATTCACGGTCGGGCTGTTCGGCCGCGGGAATTATGTCGGCCGGAACAAGCTTCGCGCGGCCGGTCGGCGTCGGGAACTTGTCGACAAAAACGACGGACTGTCCCGGATCTCCTTCCTTTTCGCACGGATAGGTAACGCAGCTTTCTTCTTCCAGCCGTTCCCACGTGATGCCGGCAATCGAATTCATCGCCTGGCGCATTTCGTTGAAAACTTCCCGCGGGCCCTCGTAGTTCCAGTCGCAGCCCATGCGACGCGCGATTTCCTGGATGATCCACAAATCGGGCTTCGCATCGCCGGGCGCTTCAAGCGCCTTGCGCCCTAACTGCACCATGCGGTCGGTATTAGTCACGGTGCCGCTTTTTTCCGGCCATACCGTTGCCGGCAGGATGACGTCGGCGTGATAGCAGGTCTCGGTCAGGAATATTTCCTGAACTACCAGATGTTCGAGCTTGGCGAAGGCTTCGCGCGCGTGATGCGCGTCGGGATCCGACATCGCGGGGTTTTCGCCCATGATGTACATGCCGCGGATTTTGCCTTCCAGGGTCGCGTTCACGATTTCGACGACCGTCAGTCCCGCCTGCGGATCGAGCGTTGCGCCCCACAGCTTCTCGAAACGCAAGCGCGCATCGTCGTTGACGACTCGCTGATAGTCCGGATAGAACATCGGGATCAGTCCGGAGTCGGAAGCACCCTGCACGTTGTTTTGCCCGCGCAACGGATGCAAGCCGGTGCCGGGGCGGCCGATCTGGCCGGTCATCATGCACAGCGCGATCAGGCAGCGCGCGTTGTCCGTGCCGTGAACGTGTTGCGAAATGCCCATGCCCCACAAAATCATCGAGCCCTTCGACTTCGCGTAGAGCCGCGCCACTTCCTTGATGGTCTCGGCTGGAATGCCGCATACCGGCGCCATCGCCTCTGGGCTATAGTTGGCGACGTTTTTCTTCAGGTCTTCATAGCCGATCGTGCGGCTGCGGATGAAATCTTCGTCGACCAGGCCTTCGTGCACGATGACGTGCATCAACGCATTCAGCAGCGCGACGTCGGTGTCGGGCTTGAACTGCAGGAAATAGGCGGCATGCCGAGCAAGATCGCCGCGGCGCGGATCGGCGACGATGAGCTTGGTCCCGTTCTTGACCGCATTTTTAATCCAGGTCGCCGCCACCGGGTGGTTCGAAGTCGGGTTGGCGCCGATCACGAGTACGACCTCGGCCTTCATCACGTCGCTCACCTGGTTCGACACCGCACCTGAACTCACGCCCTCCATCAGCGCGGCAACGCTCGACGCATGGCACAACCGCGTGCAATGGTCGACGTTGTTGCTGCCGAACCCGGTGCGCACCAGTTTCTGGAACAGGTAGGCTTCCTCGTTGCTGCCTTTCGCGGAACCGAAACCGGCCAAAGCGCGTGCACCCGCCTTTGCCCCATCCCTGTCGCGGATCTCTTTCAGCTTGCCGGCCGTGAAATCGAGCGCCTCATCCCACGTCGCTTCGCGGAAATATTCGAGCGGGTTAGCGGGATCCATCTCGAAATCCGCGGATTTGGGCACGCCGGTCTTGCGGATGAGCGGCTTGGTAAGCCGTTGCTTGTGGTGCGCGTAGTCGAATCCGTAGCGACCTTTGACGCACAGGCGTCCATGATTTGACGGGCCATCGCGGCCGTCGACGTACAGAATTTTATTGTCTTTAACGTTGTAGGTGAGCTGGCAGCCAACGCCGCAGAACGGGCAGACCGAATGCACTTGCTTGTCAGGCTTGAACATGCCGGCGTCACGCGCCGGCATCAGCGCGCCGGTCGGACATGCCTGCACGCATTCGCCGCACGCGACGCAGGTGGAGTTACCCATCGGGTCGTCGAGGTCAAACACGATTTTTGAGTGATCGCTGCGGAATGCGTAGCCGATCACGTCATTGACCTGCTCTTCGCGGCAGGCGCGTACGCAGCGCGTGCACTGGATGCACGAATCGAGATTGACCGCCATGCCGGGATGCGACAGGTCGGCGGCGGGCTGGTGGCGACGCGCGAACCGCGGCTTGCCGACCTTGAGCTTGGCCACCCACTCGTCGAGCTCCGACTTCAGCGTGTGTCGCTCTTCAGGCATGTCAGACAGCAACAACTCGAGAACCATTTTTTGCGAAGCGACGGCGCGCGCGCTGTCGGTCGTCACTTCCATGCCGGCGGCCGGCTTGCGGCAGCAAGATGGCGCAAGCACGCGTTCGCCTTTGATTTCAACCATGCACGCGCGGCAATTGCCGTCGGGCCGCATGCCTTCCTTGTAACAAAGACGCGGAATTTCCACGCCCAGACGCTGGGCGGTCTGGATGATGGTTTCATGGCCGTAACCGACGACATCCCCGCCGTTCAGCTTGAACTCGACCGGCATCGCTTCGTATTCCTGTTTGCTCATCGCCGTCATGGGTTACCTCATTCGATCTCGTGCGCGAAATGCTTGACCACGCAGCGCACCGGATTGGGCGCCGCCTGGCCGAGCCCGCATATCGATGCGTCAGCCATCGCGCTCGAAAGTTCCTCGAGGAGCGGCTTGTTCCACTGCGGCGCCTGCATCAGGTTCAGCGCCTTGGCGGTGCCCACGCGGCACGGCGTGCACTGGCCGCACGATTCTTCGGCAAAGAACTTCATCAGATTGCGTGCTGCCGTGCTCGCCTTGTCGCGATCAGACAGAATGATGACCGCTGCCGAACCGATAAAACATCCGTGCGGCTGCAGCGTATCGAAGTCGAGAGGAATGTCACCCATGCTCGCCGGCAGGATGCCGCCCGACGCGCCGCCGGGCAGGTATGCATATAATTTTTGGCCTTCGAGCATGCCGCCACAGTATTCAGCTATCAGCTCTTTTACGGTAATGCCGGCGGGCGCCAAATGCACACCCGGATTTTTGACGCGACCCGACACCGAGAAGGAGCGCAAGCCTTTGCGGCCGTGGCGGCCCTGCCCTGCGAACCATTCAGCGCCTTTTTGCAGGATGTCGCGCACCCAGAAAAGCGTCTCCATGTTGTGCTCGAGCGTCGGGTGGCCGAACAACCCGACCTGTGCCACGTACGGCGGGCGCAGCCGCGGCATGCCGCGTTTGCCTTCAATCGATTCGATCATTGCCGACTCTTCGCCGCAGATGTAGGCGCCCGCCCCGCGCCGCAAATGGATCGGTGGGAGCGAACAGGGTGGATTCTTCTGCAACGCGGCGATCTCGCGCTCGAGAATTGCGCGGCAGCCGGCGTATTCGTCGCGCAAATAGATATACACCTCGGAAATCTGCGCCGCCCATGCTGCGATCAGCGCGCCCTCAAAGAAGCGATGCGGATCGCGCTCGAGGTAGTAGCGGTCTTTGAAGGTCCCCGGTTCGCCTTCGTCGATATTGATCGCCATCACGCGCGGTCCGCGCTCGCCGCGCAGGATGCGCCATTTGCGGCCGGTCGGAAAACCTGCGCCGCCGAGCCCGCGCAGGCTTGAAGCTTCCATTGTCTTCAAGATGTCTTCGGCGTCCCGCTTGCCGGCCAGGCATTCGGCCGCGAGGTCGTAACCGCCTTTTTTGCGATACTCATCGAAGCCGATGTATTTATCGACTGTGCACACGGTGCTGTTCGCCAAGACCTGCGTGCTGACTGTATCAACAGTAGCCTGCGCGACCGGATTCTGGCCGACAACGACTGCGGGCGCCTGCTCGCAGCGGCCTATGCACGGCGCGGGAATGACGCGCACGTTCGGCCCCAGCGTTGCTTTTAATCTTTCCAGAAGAGGCAATGCGCCGGCAAGTTCGCATGACAGCGAATCACAGACGCGGACGGTTAATGCCGGCGGCACCGCGTCACCTTCCTTGATCACGTCGAAGTGATGATAAAACGTGGCGACTTCGTACACTTCGACAAAAGCAAGCGCCATTTCGCGCGCGAGCGCCACGATATGCGCCGCCGAGATATGGCCGTAGCGATCCTGGATCTTGTGCAGGTGTTCGATAAGAAGATCGCGCCGGCGGGGCTCGCCGCCAAGCAATGCGCGCACCTCGGCGAGCGCCTGCGCATCGACCGGGCGACCTTTGGGATTGCCGCGCTTTCTCTTGCCGGATTTCGGTTCGCCGGACGGGCGGACTGCGATCTTCGTAGGGTCCATCACAAATGCCTGATTAACGAGTCAAGTTACAACGTCGAATGCATTTGCGATTTGCCTGGCTGCAAATCACTTGCCCGAGCCGCGTGTCGGTTAGATCCGCTCGCGCCGGCCGGTTTCGAAACGTTCCTCCGCATGCCTGGCCGCGAATTTTATCACGATTGTCAGCCGCAGCTACCGCGTCCCAGCTTAAGGGGCCGGTCTGCCGCGGACAACTGCAGCAGGCGCAACCCGCAATTACGTTTATTTCAAAACGGACTTCAGCAGCTTGCCCATGTGCGCGGGGTTGCGCGTGACTTTGATGCCGCACGCCTCCATCACCGCAAGTTTTTCGTCCGCGGTGCCTTTGCCGCCCGAGATAATCGCGCCGGCGTGTCCCATGCGCTTGCCCGGCGGCGCCGTGATGCCGGCGATGAACCCGACTACGGGCTTTTTCATGTTGGCCTTGATCCAGCGCGCGCACTCTTCCTCATCGGAGCCGCCGATCTCGCCGACCATGATGACCGCCTCGGTAGCGGGATCGTCGTTGAACATTTTCATGATGTCGATGTGCTTCAATCCATTGACCGGATCGCCGCCGATACCGACACACGATGACTGACCGAGGCGCTGCTCCCGCAACTGGCCGACCGCTTTATACGTAAGCGTGCCCGACCGCGAGACCACGCCGATCGGACCTTTCTTGTGGATGTGCCCGGGCATGATGCCGATCTTGATCTCATCCGGTGTAATTACGCCCGGGCAGTTGGGCCCGATCAACCGAGTGCGCTTGCCCTGCATTTTGTACTTGGTGCGTATCATGTCGCGCACGGGTATGCCCTCGGTGATGCAGATTACGAGATCGAGGTCGGCCTCCACGGCTTCGTCGATTGCTGCGGCGGCGAAGGGTGGCGGCACGTAAATGACTGACACGTTCGCCCCGGTCTGCTCTTTGGCTTCTTTGACCGTCGCGAAAATCGGTATGCTTTCGTAGGACTCGCCCGGCTTTTTTGGATTGACCCCGGCGACATAGCAGTTGGCGCCGTTCGCATACTCCTTGCCCATCTTCGTGTGGAACTGGCCGGTCTTGCCGGTGATGCCCTGCGTCATCACGCGCGTGTTCTTGTCGATCAATATGCTCATTTGCGTTTCCCTCTGGCCGCTTTACGCGACGCTTTCGCGCGCGCCGGACGTTTCTTTGCCGGTCTCGTTTTTTTTGCGCTCGACTTGCGGCTTTTCGGCGCGACAGCCGTACGTTTTTTCGCCGCCTTTTTGGCGGGCCGCTTTTTGGCCGCAGGCCGCGCACGCGATTTCTGCTTCTTGGCGGAGGGCTTCCCGCGCGATTTCTTTGTAGCCTTCGGCTTGGTTTTCGCTTCAGGTTTCGCCTTGGGTTTGGCAGCCGCCTTCGGCGCGGCGCCCCCGGCCGCTTTCACCACTTTGGCGGCGGCGTCGGCCATGTTACTGGCCGAAATGATCGGCAAGCCCGAATCCGCAAGAATCTTTTTACCCAGGTCGACATTCGTGCCTTCAAGCCGCACGACGAGCGGCACCGACAAGCTGACCTGTTTGGCGGCGGTGACTATGCCCTCAGCGATAACATCGCATTTCATGATGCCGCCGAAAATATTGACGAGTATCGCCTTCACGTGCGGATTCTTGAGCATGATCTTGAACGCCTCGGTGACTTTCTCGGCCGATGCGCCGCCACCCACGTCGAGGAAATTCGCCGGGCTACCGCCGTAGAGCTTGGTGATGTCCATGGTCGCCATGGCGAGCCCCGCGCCATTGACGAGGCAGCCGATGTTGCCGTCGAGTGAAATGTACGAAAGATCGAACTTGGAAGCTTCGATTTCGGCCGGATCTTCTTCATCGAGATCGCGCATGGCGACGAGGTCGGGATGTCGAAACAACGCGTTGTCGTCAAAATTCATTTTCGCGTCGAGCGCGATGACGTCGCCGCTGCCGGTCAGAATAAGCGGATTGATTTCGGCCAGCGACGCATCGGTTTCGTCGAACGCTTTATAAAGACCCTGGAGTGCAGGCCGCGCTTTTGCCAGCGATGCTTCCGGGATGCCGATCTTGCGCGCGACGTCGTCCGCCTCGCTGTCCTTGAGGCCGCTCGCCGGATCGATGAAAACCTTGTGGATTTTCTGCGGGGTCTTCGCCGCGACTTCTTCGATGTCCATACCGCCTTCGCTGCTCGCCATCAGGCACACGCGCTGGGTGCCGCGGTCGACCACCATGCCGACATAGAGCTCTTTCTTGATGTCGGCACCCTCTTCCACGAGTAGCCGCCGCACTTTTTGTCCGTCAGGGCCGGTCTGATGCGTCTTCAGCATCATGCCGAAAATCTGATTGGCGTAATGCTTTACTTCGTCGACAGTTTTTGCGACTTTTACGCCGCCGCCTTTGCCGCGCCCGCCCGCGTGGATTTGCGCCTTCACCACCCATACATGTCCGCCGAGCCGATTGGCCGCATCGACGGTTTCGTCGACGCTGAAGCACGCTACGCCCTGCGGCGTGATTACACCGTATTTGCGCAGGATTTCTTTCGCCTGATATTCGTGGATCTTCATGTACAGCCTTCTCGTGACGCCCAAACGGCCTGCATTCAGCCGTTCAGCGGATTAGCGATAACTTGAACGCGGATGCCGGGATGGGTCTGGGTTCAATCGATTGTCGATAAAAAACGTGTGTCGAGCCTGCGCGAACGCGCTGCGCAAGTATAGCTGATTCGCCGCGAATCGCCGCTGCAAGGCGAAGTCGATAATGCGGTCGGACGCAACTTTAGGTGGCGGGCGCTGCGCACAAAAAAAAAGCGCAACCCCGGGGGGTTGCGCTGAGGTTCCACCAAAGGAGGAGGTTTTGGAGGATGTGCGCCGACACCTGTAGAAGGTGCCCAACGCAACTAAATTATGGCTAAACAAAGCCTTTCTTGCAAGCGTTTTCTGTTGCTATGCAATATAGATTAGATCTAACCGCAGAATTCATATATTTTTTATTATAAATCATGTATTTAACTTATGTATCTTATTTGCCACTCAGGTGCAGTCCAAGCCGATACTCACGCGCTGCATCATGGGACTTCTACGCTCACCCTTCCCTTACTCCGCCCCTCTGCCTGTCGCTGTGGAGAAGCTCTACTTGCGGCCATGTGAAAGCGGCGGGAGACCGCGGGCCTCAGCCTCCCCGATTTTGATGATGGCGTCATAAGCATGGTCGCTCGTTTGATAGAGGGTTTTCACGGCACGCCTGTCACGGCCCGCGTTTTTCGAGACAGCCTCGGTGCGCGAACGCACTTCTGTCAATGCACTATCTAATGATTGGCGCGAATGCGCCTTGATACACGATCATCAGGTGATAGTCGGGGATGGCATGCACCCGGGTGAAACGCGCGCTGTGAAACCTCGCGCCCGATCCCGATGCGTATCGCGTTTTCCGGCACGATGCCGGCGCGCGCGAGTCTTTCGCCCCCGCATATTTCATCCGGCCGTCCGATGCAGCGTGCTGTCTACCGCGGATGCGGCCAGGCGGCTGCGAGCCATGATATTCTTCTTGCCCGCCCCTACAAGTCGGGCGCTGCAGCAAGTTGTGCTTCATTGCTACCGCCCCGCTGCGCGCCATCATCTTTCACTACGCACGGAACTACTATGCCGCTAAATATGATATTGACCGGTGACTTAAACCTGATGAACGTCACCGACCCCGCCGTTCCGTTCAAACGCGTTGCCGAAGAATTCCGCGCGGCCGACGTCGTATTCAGCAATCTGGAGTGCTGCCTTTACGACCCGCCCGGCGAGCACTCGGTCGACACCGCTGAAGGATTTTTCGCGCACCCGGGGCCTGCCGGCGAAGCGCTCAAGCTGGCCGGCATACGCGCCGTCGGCATTGCCAACAACGTCAACTATGGGGACACAGCGATCAAGGCGTCTATCGCGCGCCTCGATGAAATCAAAATTCCGCACAGCGGCGCCGGCATCAACCGCGCCGCCGCGCGCGCCCCGGTCATCGTCGAAAGCGGCGGCGTGCGCTTTGGTTTTCTGCAGCGTACTTCCGTCTACTGGCCGACCAATCACGAAGCCGGCGATCACGCGACCGGCGTTGCGGTCATTCGCGGCCATACCGCCTATCAACTACCGCTCCACAAGACGCGGCCGGAAGTCCCGCCGTGCAATCGCCCGGGGTTGCCGCCCATCATCAAGACCTGGGCCGATCCCGCATACCTGAAGCAGTATGTGGAAGACATTGCGGCTTTGCGCGCCCAATGCGACATCCTGGTGGCGTCATGTCATTGGGGATTGCATCAGGACGTGCTCGAGTACATGCCCGAAATTGCGCATGCCGCCATCGATGCCGGCGCCGACGTCGTCTTCGGCCATGGCCCTCACTACTCGCTGCCGGTCGAAGTTTACAAGGGCAAGCCGGTTTACTACGGACTAGGCAGCTTTTCCTTCCACACCGGCCACGGCGGCAAGAAGCACGGGGACTGGGTCGGCATGCTCGCGCGCATTGCGCTCGACGGCAAGAAGGTCAAGCACGCGACCTTTCAGTTCGTGCGCCACAACGACGCCAATGAAAGCGTGCTGTGCTCGCTGGCGAAAGAACAGGCCACGCTCGAAGACCTTAAATTGCGCAGCGCGAAATTCGGCACCAAGCTGACACCCGAAGGCGATCAGGTCGCCTTCTTACAAGGTTAGCGCAGCTCCAATCTCATCCTCCCCTGCCGCGAAGCAAATCCCCTTGCGGGACCAGGGGAGGAGCGCGGTGGGGATGGGTTGAACTTTCTGGCCAACCTCTCGCCGTTTTCTAGGAAAGCTAAGGTCCTTCGTCGCCGGGTTCGCGCAGCTTCCGCGTCGGATAGACCTTGGCAGGATGCTGCTTCAGCGCTTCTTCGTCGATGTCGATACCGAGTCCCGGAGCGGTCGGCAGATCGATGTAACCGTTCTTCGGCTTCAGCTGGTTCGGTGAAATCTTGTCGCAGAACTCGACGAACGGCAGGAAGTATTCGGTGATGATGAAGTTCGGCATCACGGCCGAGGCGTGCACGGTGGAAGAAAGCCCGAGCGTGGTCGAATTGTAATTGTGCGGCGACATCGCGACCATGTACGGCTCCGCCATCGCCGCGATTTCTTTCAACTCCAATATGCCGCCGCAGCACGCCACGTCGGGATTCAGAATATCCGCCGAACGCTGTTCGAGCAGAGGACGGAAACCCTGCTTGAGATAAGTCGCCTCACCGATCACGATTGGCAATCCGGTGCCGCGCCGGATTTCCGCGAGTCCTTCCGGGTTTTCCGCGATGCATGGCTCTTCCATCCAGTAGAGGCCGAGCTCCGCCAGTTTTTTGTCGAGTGGAATCGCATGCATGGGCGCCAGGCGCCGGTGCTGGTCGATGAGGATGTCGACATCGGGACCGACGGCATCGCGCACCGCCTTGATCACCGCGACCGCGCGCTTTTCATGCTCCTTGGGAATCCACGTGCGCCACGGTGAAGGCAAAGGGTCGAGCTTCATCGCGGTGAAGCCCTGCTTGACGACTTTTTCCGCCGCGCGCGCGTAGTCGGACGGCTCTTTCATCTGGTAGCTCCAGCCGTTTGCGTAGACGCGTATCTTGTCGCGGCAGCGTCCGCCGAGGAGGTTGTACACCGGCTGCTCGCACGCCTTGCCCGCGATATCCCACATCGCCTGCTCGATGCCGCTGATGGCGCAAAACAGCTCGAGCGAGCCGCGACGCGCCGCATAATCGTCGAACGCGATTTGCGTGAAATGCTTGATGTTGAACGGGTCGCGCCCGATCGCATAGCGGCCGAGCGCGTTGAGTTGCGCCATGACGGCGGTATCGCGATCGTATTGCGAGTACGCCTCGCCCCAGCCGTGGATGCCCGCATCGGTTTCGACTTTGACGAGAATCAGGTTCTTGCGCCAGCCCGGATGCACGGTGTACGGCTTGACTGCGGTGATCTTCAATGGTTTCCCCTCGAATGAAATTCCGTATAAGCGGATGCGCATTGCGCGCAATCGGCTAAGCTTCCATACTATGTTCGCATATTTCGCATAATAATTCTTAGCGCCGGCCTGGGTGCTGGCGGCGATGGCGAGGAGACGATATGAAAAAAATGCTCGCGGCTTTCGGTTGCGCGTTCTGCATCGTCTGTGCTGCATCGGCGCAAACTTTTCCAGCCAAAGCGGTCCGCATCCTCGTACCGTACTCGCCAGGCGGCACGTCCGACATCCTCGCTCGTCTCTTGAGTCCGCGCCTTAACGAAGTATTCGGTCAGCCCGTCGTCGTCGACAATCGCGCCGGCGCGAACGGCAATATCGGCGCCGACATGGTGGCGAAGTCCGCACCTGACGGCTACACCGTGCTGCTCGCGGATCTGGGCGCGCTGGCCATCAGCCCGAGCATCTACAAGCTGGCGTTCGACCCCGCGAAAGACTTTGCACCGGTAACCATGGTCGGGTATTCGCCGCACATTCTGGTCGTGCATCCGTCGCTGCCCGTGAAAACGGTGAAAGAATTGATTGCGCTCGCCCGTTCCAAGCCCGGCGCGCTCAATGTTGGCGTCGCACTGGGTGGTGCGCCGCATCTCGCCAGCGTCGCGTTCGCGGTGCAGACCGGCATCAAATGGACTTACATTCCGTTCAAGGGGGGCGCTGACGTAATTATTGGGGTCGCCACCGGCCAGGGCGATCTCACTTTCAACGGCATGCTCGCGACTTATCCGCATGTGAGATCGGGCAAACTCAAAATACTCGCGGTATCGAGCGCAAAGCGCGTGGGCTCGATCCCGGACGTGCCGACCGTCGCTGAAAGCGGGCTCAAGGATTTCGAAACAGGCAGCTGGCAGGGCGTCCTGGCGGCGGCCGGTACGCCGAAAGATGTCGTGGCACGGCTGAACGGCGAAATCATCAAGGCGTTCAGCACCGCCGAGATGAAGGAAAACCTCGCCAAACAGGGCGCCGACGTTTATCCGATGACGCCCGAGCAACTCGGCACCTGGCTCAGAAAGGAAATCGACAAGTGGGCGCAGGTGGTGAAAGCGGCCAACTTAAAGCTCGAGTAATCATCGGGCGAAAAAAAGCCCGCGGTGCGCGGGCTTTTTGGTTTGCAGCGAACCAGCTTATTCACTGCGCGCGCCGGCGTTTAGCAACTGGCCGATTTTTTCCGACGCCTTGAGGCCAGATCCGGTCAACACCAGGACTGTCGTCTGCTCCGGCGCAATTACATTGTCCCTGTACAACTGGCGCAGGCCCGCCGCCGCCGCCGCGCTGGTCGGCTCGACGTACAACCCCTGGCGCGCCAGTGCCCCCAGCGCCGAAACGATTTCGTCCTCGGTCACTGCGCACAGGCTGCCGCCGGAATTTCTGATGGCGCGCAGCACGTCGCGCACGCGCGTCGGCTTGGACGATGCGATGCCTTCCGCGATCGTCGTTGTAACGTCCGTTGGTACCAGCTCTTCGACTCCCGCCTTGAACGCGGCATAGTACGGCGCGCAGTTCGCGGCCTGCACACCGTACAAACGCGGCACGCGGTCGATTTCACCGCGCCTTTGCAATTCGGCAAAGCCGCGCTCGCATCCGCAGACGTTGCTGCCGTAGCCGACCGGAAACACGATATTGTCGGGAATCTTGAAACCGAACTGCTCCCATAGCTCGTAAGCGAGTGTCTTGGTGCCTTCGAGAAAAAACGGCTGCCAATTGTGGCTCGCATAGAATATTTCTTTTGCGTAGCGCAATGCAGCATCGGCGACATCCTGACGCGAGCCCTTGATCGTGACCACATCGGCGCCGGTCGCAGCCATCTGCGCAATCTTCGGATACGATGCGGTCTCCGGCACCAGGATGCGGCTTTGCATGCCGGCGGCTGCCGAGTACGCGGCCATGGACGCGCCAGCATTGCCCGACGAGTCTTCGAGCACCTTCGTGATGCCGCAGCTTTTCAGATACGTAATCAGCGTGGTCATGCCGCGATCCTTGAACGAACCGGTCGGCATCATGAATTCGAGCTTCATGGTCACTGCGATGCCATCCAGCTTGCCGCAGATGAGCGGCGTCCAGCCTTCGCCCAGCGTGACTGCGTCGGTGGAGTCGACCAGCAGCGCCTTCGCATAGCGCCACACCGAGCGCCGCGACGTATCGATCTCGCCACGCGTGAGGCCCGGCGCGTCGCCGAGGTTCAGATAAGAGCCGCCATCGCCGCACCAGCGCGGCTTGTCGAGCGGGTAAGTCGCGCCGGACGCGGCGTCTATGTAGTTCATTTCTTCAGAAACTGGCGCGTCAGATCGTGCACGCGCGCCACATCGTCCATGTTGTTGTAGAGATGCAGCGAGAATCTCAGCACGCCGCGCCGGATCGACAGCTTGACGCGGTTTTCGCCGAGCCACGCATAGAGCCGGTTGAATTTCTCGTCATTGCTGCCGTAGTGGTTGTCGTCCATCGTGCCGACAGTGACTATGTGCGCGAGATGCGGCCCGGGCTTGCCGCCGGAGACCGGCAGGCCGAGATCGAGAAAGCCCTGCGCGAGCGCGTGGCCGAGCTGCGTCACGTAACGCTCGACCTCCACCGTGCCATGAGCGAGCACTTCGCTCATCGCAGCATCGACCGCCGCAGCGCCGACGAAATTGTAATTGCCAAGATCGAAACGTCGCGCCGCCGGCATCAACTTGAAGGCTTCATTGCCCAATGACGCCTCGTGCGCCTCGCCGAGATCGACGCCGAAGCGCGCGAGGTAGGCCGGCTTCATTTTTTCCGCCCACTCGCGCCGGCAGTAGAGAAATCCCATGCCGTAGAGCCCGAGCAGGCCTTTTTGCGTGGACACCGCCAATGCATCGATATTGGATTTTCTGACATCGGTGTGCAGCACGCCGACCGACTGCGCGCCGTCGACGAGAAACAGCACGCCGCGCTCGCGACAGGCGCGGCCCAGGGTATCGACGTCCGTGCGAAAACCCGGTGCGAAACTCACCGTCGACACCGTGACTACCCGCGTACGGCTGTCGATGCGCGCGATCATCTCTTCAACAGGCATGTGGCCTGCGCGTGGCTCGACCGCGCGCATTTCGACGCCGCGCTCGCGCAGATTCAGCCAGACGTAAACATTGTTCGGATGCTCGAGGCCGGGACAAACAATGACATTGTCGCCGCTCTTCCAGTCGAGGCCGGTAGCGACCATGTTCAGGCCTTCGGAAATATTCTTGGTGAACGCGATCTCGTCGGGCTCGGCATTGATCAGTTGCGCGAATTTGCCGCGCGCCCGCTCAATCAGGGCGAAGAACTTCTCTTTGTCGCCGCCGTTCATCATGCGTTCGTCGACCTGCGCGTCGATCGCGGCGCGCACGCTGCGCGACAGAACCCCGCGGCCGCCGAGGTCCATGTAAGTCCAGCGCTCGAGCGCCGGGTAGCTGGCGCGGGCAGCGGCGATGGTGCTGAATTCGGTCACGGGTTTGTTCATACGGATGCTCCTCTCAGGCTTCTTTCAATGCGGCGACTCGTATGATATATCGCATCGCCCTTTTATTTCACTTGCCGAGGCGCTCTTCGCGCACATCGCGTTCGCAGGCATCAGCGGCACGTTCTGCCGCTGCTCCGTAGCCGCCTCCCGACGGCGTGCAGATGCGCAGCAGGCTGCCGCGCGGCAGTGCGAGTTCGCCCGCGGCAGCCGGCAGCTTTTGCTCCTGCGCGGTGCCCGGATTCAGGATAAATGCGCCGCGCGCGCCGTCGCCTCCGTCCTTGAGCCCGCGCGCCGCGACGTTTTGCCGTTCGGACGACAGGCTGACGACGATGTCATCGCCGAGCACGCGGTAGTCGCGCACCACGCCCATGCCGCCGCGGTATTGGCCGTCACCCGCCGAGCCCTCCCATAGCGCATAGCGCTCGACCCGAAACGGATAGGCATGCTCGAGCGCTTCGACCGGCAGGTTCGACGAGCCCGACGCATGCACGCGGACGCCGTCTACGCCGTCGCGATTGGCGCGCGCGCCCATGCCGCCGGCGAGCGTTTCGTAGTTGACGAAGTAGTTGCCACTTTTCGGATCGGTGCCGGCCAGCACGTAGAGATGGTGAGGCCCGCTGCCAGCGAGCGCCTTGTGCGGCATCGCCTGCGACAGCGCGTGTGCGATCACGTCGCCCAGCACGCTGGCGGAAATTGAGCGGCAGCCGATGGCGGCAGGCGGCACCGGCCCGACGACGCAGCCGGCAGGTGCCGTGATATTCAGCGTGCGGTAATAGCCTGCATTGGCTGGAACTTCGGGATCGAGCAGACTTTTGGCAACCGTATAAACGGTCGCGAGCAGCGCGCGATATGGAATATTGCGCGCGTTCTCGAGTTGCTTGTCCGAGCCGGTGAAATCGAAGTCGATGCGCCCGCGGCCGACCGTCATGGCCAGACGGATGCGACAGCGCTCGGCCTCGGTATTGCCGTCGAGAAAATCTTCCGCTTCGTAGCGGCCCGCCGGCAGACGGTTGATGGCCGCGCGAAAACGCTTCTCAGTGAAATCGAGATAAGCAGCAATGGTGGCAGTGGTGTCCTTGACGCCGTAGCGCTCGAAGAGCTGCAGCACGCTCTTCATGCCGACGTTGTTCGCCGCGAACTGCGCTTTGAGGTCGCCGATGCGCTCGTCGGGCGTGCGCGAGTTGAGCAGAACGATATCGACGACGTCGCGATTCAATGTCCCCGCGCGCATCACGCGCACCGGCGGTATGCGTATGCCCTCCTGGTAGATGCTTTTGCACACGGCGGCTTCGGAGCCCGGCACCATGCCGCCGACATCGGCGTGGTGCGCGATGTTAGCGACAAAGGCCACGATTTTTTTGCCGATGAATACCGGGGCGATGATGTTGATGTCCGGCAGGTGCGTGCCGCCGCCGTTATACGGGTCGTTCGCGATAAATTGATCGCCCGGCACAATTTCAGCGAGCGGATAGCGTTTGAGTATCTCGTCGACCGCGCCGACCATCGAACCCAGATGAATAGGCACGCGCTGCGCCAGCGCAATGACCTGCCCCTGCGCATCGAATATTGCGGTCGAACAGTCGGCGCGCTCCTTGATATTGGGCGAAAACGCAGTGCGCATCAGCGTCGCGCCCATCTCCTCGGACGTCGCCAGCAGATAG
The DNA here is from genome assembly GCA_025363575.1 of Betaproteobacteria bacterium. Next base: position 42,637 of record JANYDM010000158.1, read on the forward strand.
CGCGCGACGACTTCCGCCTTGATCGGGTCCACCTGCCCGGCTGCTTTGCCGACGCTCCTGCTGCTTTTACGTCTGGATGCGGCCATGATCAGGAGGCTCCCTTGATGTTCAGAGGTTCGACTTCCATGTGCAGGTAGCCGAGCTTGTCGCTGCGCAGTTTCGCGCGCGGCGGCACTACTGTCGTTGTATCCATCTGCTCGATGATTGCCGGCCCGCTGATGCGCGCGGCGACCGGCAGTTTGTCGCGGTCGTAGACCGGCGTCGTGACAAAACCCGTTTCCGGGAACCAGACCTTGCGTTTTTCGATGACCGCTTCTTTGACCGACGTGCGCGCCGGGCGGTGCTTTTCGTGCGTCGGCGCGCGCCGCTCGACCGTCACGACCAGACGCAGGTTGACGACTTCGACCGCCTGCCCGGGCATATCGTAGCCGTAGATGGCCTTATGCCGGCGGTGATAGTCCGCGATCAGGCGTGCCAGTGATTTCGCGTCAAGCTTGCCGCCTTTGACCGCGAGCGACAATTCATAATTCTGGCCGAGATAGCGCATATCCATCAGCCAAACATAGTTCGCCTTGGCGTTTTTTCCGGCCTCGCCGGTCAGCCACTCGGCGCCGCGTTCGCGCAGCTCCGCGAACCCGCCATTCAGCGCTCTGACATTTTCAGCCGCCGCGACTAGCAGGCGCGTGAGGCTGAAGTCGCCGCGCACGTCCGCGTGCAACAAACCCAGCGCCGATAGCAGCCCGGGACGCGGCGGCACCAGCACGTTGCGTATGCCCATGTTGCGCGCGACGTCCGCCGCATGCAGCGGCCCAGCGCCGCCGAACGCGACAAAAGTGAAATCTCGCGGGTCCACGCCCTGCTCGACCGAGATCACGCGTACCGCGCCCATCATGTTGACGTTGATGATTTCTATCACGCCCGCTGCGGCACGCACGAGATCGACTTTAAGCGCCGGGACGAGCTCATCTTCGAGCACCTTGCGCGCGCGGTCGGCGTGCATCGCCATGCGCCCGCCGAGCAGGGATTTCGGATTCAGACGTCCGAGCACGACGTTCGCATCAGTCACCGTGGGTTTCGTGCCGCCGCGGCCGTAGGCTGCCGGACCTGGAAAAGCGCCCGCGCTCTGCGGCCCGACTTTCAACAAGCCGCCGGCGTCCACCCATGCAATGCTGCCGCCGCCAGCGCCTATGGTATGGATATCCAGCGTGCGCGTGCGCACCGGAAAGCCGCCCATTTCGCGCAGGTCTTTTTTCGCCGGCTCACCGTCGCGAATCAGGCACACGTCGGTCGAAGTGCCGCCCATGTCGAACGTGATCAGATTGGCGATGCCAAGCTCCGCGCCGAGACCGACGCTGCCGACCACGCCGCCCGCAGGGCCGGAGAAGAACGTATTCACCGGCAGCCTGCGCACTGCGTCCGGCGTCACCGCGCCGCCGTTCGACTGCATGACGCGGGGCGCGACCTTAATGCCCAGATCAGCGACGCCGCGCTCGAAACGCTCGAGATAGCGGTCCATGATGGGCATCAGGCTCGCATTGACCGTGGTCGTCGCGAAGCGCTCGAACTCGCGAAATTCCGGCAGCACGCCGGACGACGTGCACAAATAAACCTCAGGCCAGATCTCACGCACGAGATCGCGCGCGCGCCGCTCGTGCGCCGGATTTGCGTACGAGTGCAGCATGCAGACCGCTACCGCCTCGACCTTCTTTCCCCGCAGCACAGCCACCGCTTTGCGCACATCGTCTTCATTCAGGGGCAAGACTTCCGTGCCGTCCTGCGCGATGCGCTCGGCGACCTCGACGCGGCAATCGCGCGCGGCGGGCGGCGTCGGCTTCAGGATGTCGAGGTTGAAATAGTGCGGACGGCGCTGGCGCGCGAGCTCGATGACGTCGCGAAATCCCGCCGTGGTAATCATGCCCGTTCGCGCGCACTTACCCTCGAGCACCGCGTTGGTGCCCAGGGTTGTGCCGAGCACGAGAAACTCGACGCTGTCGCGCGGCAATCCGGCGAGTTCGATGACCTCGGCGATGCCGTCGAGCACGGCCTTCGCGGGATCGCCGGTGGTAGTCGGCAGCTTGTGGTACGTATACTGGCCGGTCGTGAGCTCGCACAGCACGAGGTCGGTGAAAGTGCCGCCGGTATCGATGCCGATCCAGATCTTTTTCAAGGGGAATTACCTGTCGTTCGCGCGGGGAATTGGGAATTTAAGCACGCAGCGATTAATATAACAATTAGATGTTCTGTCATCACTCATAGGTTTTGCATATGAATCTCAAACTGCGCCAGCTGCAGGGCTTCGCGGCCGCCGCGACCCACGGCTCGTTCAGCGCGGCGGCGCGCGAGCTCGCGATGACCCAGCCCGCGTTTTCGCAACTCGTGCGCGAGCTCGAGACCTCGCTGCGCATTAAATTGTTCGAACGCACCACGCGGCGCGTCGAGCTGACTGAGGCCGGCCGGCGCTTTCTGGCAATGATCCAGCGGCCGCTCGACGATTTGAACGATGCTTATCGGTTCGCGCGGGAAATGGCTGCGGGCACGCGCGGCCGCATCGTATTTGCATCGTTGCCGTCGGTCGCTTTCAGCCTGGTTACGCTGGCGCTCGCCCGCTTCAAGGCGCTGCATCCGGCAATTACCGTGCGCCTGATAGAAGAGCAGGATTTCAATATCGCCGGCAAGGTGCTGCACCGGGAAGTGGATTTCGGCATCGGCACGTTGGGCGCGTCGCACAAAGAGCTCGCATTCCGCGAGTTGCTGCCCGACGAACTCGTGGCCGTCTATCCGGCGCGCCACGCGCTTGCTCTCAAGCGCCGCATCACGTGGCGCGACCTCGCAGCCGAAGCGCTGGTGCTTTTGCCCAAGCAGTCGAGCGTGCGCGCGCTCGCCGAGCACGGCTTCGCCGCCGCCGGCGCCGCACGCGAGCCGGACTATGAAGTCGCGAACATGGTCACGGCGCTCAGCATGGTGCGCGCCGGCCTCGGCATCACCGTCATGCCGCGCATGGTACTGGCCGAACTCAACATGAAGGGGCTCGCCGCGGGCCGCATCAACGCGCCGCGGCCCGTGCGCACCATCGGCATCATCACGCGCGATGACCGGCCGCTATCGCCGGCAGCGGCTGCCTACGTTGAGCTCCTTTTCGCGACCGCGCGCGGCTCGTCCTATAATAAACATTCGCGTCACGCTATTTCCGCTGCCTGAATTCACCCGCCATCATCGGAACTGCCTTCATGTCCAACGTCACACCGCTGAAACAACCCGCCATTGCAAGACAACCGCTACCCGACGATTACTCGCTGCGCCTGTGCGAGCAGCTATCGCGCTGGCGTTATGAGGATCTGCCGGCGGAAGTGGTGCGCACGCTCAAGATCTTTCTGCTCGATACGCTCGGCCTCATCGCCGGCGCCGCGAACGCCGCGGGCATAAGGGAACTCAATCAACGCTTGTCAAAATGGGAAGCGGGCGGCTCCGCGACCGGACTTGTCGGCAACCGCCGTTATTCGCCGCCGACCGCCGCCCTCGCCAACGGCGCCGCGGCGCATGCCCTCGATTTTGACGATCAGCACGATCCGGCGCGCGTGCATACGAATTGCGTCGTGCTGCCGGCATTGCTCGCGACTGCGGAAGATATCGGCAAGGTGTCGGGCAGGGACTTTCTGCTCGCTTACGCGATCAGCACCGAGCTGCACGCGCGGCTCGGGCTCGCGTGCTACAACAGTCTCGGCAAAGGCTGGCATCCGACCATGGTGTTCGGCACTCCCGCGGCCAGCCTCGGCGACGCCAGCCTGCTGAAACTCGACGCCGAAGGCATGCGCAACGCGCTCGGCATGGCGTTCCATCAGACCAGCGGCTCGGCGCAAAGCATGCGCGACGGCGTGTTGTCGAAACGCCTGGGCGCCGGTTTCGCCGCGCGCGCCGCG
>JANYDM010000172.1 GCA_025363575.1 Betaproteobacteria bacterium
TGGGATAAGGGCGCCAGGGTCAGATAAGGGCGCCAGGCGCCAGGATCAGGTCTCGCGATGGCCTCGTTGCGCGGATGTTCAAGCTCGAACTCGGACAAGGCCCGCTTGAGCGCGCGCCGTTGCGCGCGCGGGACTTCCGTCCGCGACGGCTTCTTGTCCACCAGCGCCCGCATCTTGTTCACAAAGGCGTCCGAGCCGAGATAGATCTGCCCCTGTAACCGGCTCCAGACACTGGGCAGCTTCGAACCCTCATGCACGAAAGCCACGTATTTGGCGCGGGCGCGGGCGCGCGCCGCTGAAAACCGCGCCAGTACAAAGTCGACCTGCAGCCACCCCGGCGCGGCCGTCTGCCCGCAGGTGGCCGGGTAACTGCTCCACGGCCACCGCTCCAGGCGCCGCACCATCTTCGCGCGCAGCGGGTTGAGCACCACGTAGCGCGCAAGTTCCAGGAGGTAGCTGTCCTTCTCGACCAGAATGGCCTTGTAGCGGCCTTGAAACACATGGCCCACGCGCTGGTGGCGGCGGTTGAAGCGCTGGGTGTAGACACCATTCAACTGGCGCATGCCCGCCGCCAGATTGGCGTCCGGTGTTTCGATGACCACGTGATAGTGGTTGGTCATCTGGCAGTAGGCGTGGCACACCCAGTGGAAGCGCTTGCAGACCGCGGCCAGCGTGTCGAGCCACGCTGCGCGATCTTCATCGGACAGGAAGATGTCCTCGCGTCCGTCACCGCGCGAGGTGACGTGATACAGCGCGCCTGCAAGTTCGAGTCGGAGAGGTCTGGCCATGAGCGGAAATCATAGCCCGCTTCGATGTGATAATGAAAGACCTGTAGGCGATGCATAGCGCGCAGGCGCAGCATAATCGCTTAACCAGGCAAAATTTATCCCGCGATAACCGCGTCTCCCTTAACTACCGTGCGATACATCACGCGCGCCTGGCTCGCGTCGACCTCCGAGCGGTAGTGCATGCAGCAGCGGTTGTCCCACAGCACGAGATCGCCGACGCGCCACTTATGGCCCCATGCGTATTTCGGCTGCGTCGCGTGCGCCCACAGCTTGTCGAGCAATGCCTCGCTGTCTTCGTTCGACATGCCGATGATGTAGTTCGATGGCCAGTCGCGGCGGCGGCCCAGATACAACGCGCGCTTTTGGGTGACCGGATGCACGCGCACCAGCGGATGCGCGGGGCCCGGCACTTCTTCGGGCTTCGTCGGCAGCTTCACCGTCGGCCGCAGTATGCCCGCGCTGTTGCGGGTCGAATCGTGGATCTGCGATTTGCCTTCGATCGCCTTTTTCAAATCCGCCGGCAATTCGTCGTAGGCCAGGTACTGATTGTTGAACCACGTGTCGCCGCCGCCGTTTTCCGGAATGATCACGGCGTAGAGCATGCTGCCGGCGGGCGGCACTTCGACGTATGAGTTGTCGCTGTGCCAGATGACTTCATAGCTGCCGAGCGTGCCATTGTCTTTGACCGGGATGCCATTTTCGTCGAGGTTCGAGATGAGGCTCACGTGCGAATGCAGCGGCACGATCTTGCCGCCGACCTTGTAGCCGCCGGCGACCTGGTATTTGCGCGCGGCGGGTTCCTTGGTTACACCGAAAATTCCAGCGGCTTCGAGAAACGAAATGTCCGGCAGCTTTTGATCCCGCCACAGGAGCACACCATGGCCGGCCCACGCCTGGCGCATGAGTTCTTTCGTTGCTTCGGGCACCGGCTGCGAAAGATCGACGCCACGGATTTCCGCGCCGACGGCCTTGCCGCTCGGCACGACCTGCGCGTTTTCCGGCGCGTTCACGTTCGACGGTGCAGCTTTGATTTGCGTGTTCGCCATTTTTCTCTCCGATAAAATTCAGATCGAGCGCAGCCCGCCGCCATCCACGGCCAGCAACTGGCCGGTCACGTACGACGACAGCGGTGAAGCCAGAAAATAAATCGCCTGCGCCACTTCCTCGACGGTGCCCAGGCGCTGCAGCGGGATGTTCGCGACGCGCGGCGCCAGAAACGCTTCGAGCGATTTTCCCGGCGCCCATTTTTGACGTCCGGCTTCCATCTGGCCAGTCATGATGCCGCCGACGCTCACCACGTTGACCCGTATATTATCGCCTGCGAGTTCGAGCGACAGGCCTTTCGACAAGTTCATCGCCGCCGCCCAAGCGACGCCGGACGTCACCATGCGCGGTGGCGGCTGGCGGCCTTTGATTGAAGTCACGTTGACGATGCTGCCGCTCCCCGCGCGCCGCATCAGCGGCAGCGCGCTGCGCGTCACGCGTATCATGCCGAGCAGTTTTTGCTCCAGCGCGCCACGCCATTCGTCATCGGTGATCGCCTCGAAACGCCCTTTCGGCAGCGGCTGCGCAACCGCGTCGACCGCATTGACCGGCCAGTTGACGCCATTGACTTCGCGCTGCGACGACTCGCCCGCATTGTTGACGAGAATGTCGATGCGGCCGAACTCCTTGTCCACGCGCGCGATGAAGTGCTCGACCGATGCCGTGTCGAGAATGTCGGCGCATTGCCAGATCGTCTTGCCCGCATGCGCTGCCATCAACTCTGTCGCTGCGGTCTGCAAGGTCGATTCGGTGCGCCCGCAGATTGCAATGCGCGCGCCCTCGCGTGCGAAGAGATCGGCAGCGACGCGGCCGATGCCGCGGCTGCCGCCGGTGATCACTGCTACTTTGCCTTCGAGGGTGCCCATATCAGTACCTATGAAATTCAAATGCAAGCCACAGAGGACACAGAGGAAAACAATGAAGAGTCGGGCAGGCAATTATTGGCATTTCTCTGTGTTCTCTGTGATCTCTGTGGCCAATGGGTTCTGGAGCCTAAGCGCCCTTGCCGGCCATGAAGCTGTAGTGCGATTTGCGGTGCATGCCGCGACGTATCGCGTCGACGGCCACGACATCATGCGGAGCGACGCTGGCGAAATTAATCTCGAAGCCGTAGCGCTCGACGAGCCACGCGGCTTTTTCCTGCGACTCAATCAAACCGAGCTCGAACAGCAGATATTCGTTCTTGCCGAGCGCGGCTATGGTATCGAGCGCCTTCGGGTCATCCCGCGTCATGGCCTGGATCTCGCTGCTCTCGAGGTAAATCTTAGAAACGCCGAGCTCGATGTCGCGCAGAATCTGCTGGCACACCTCGTCCGCATCGAATGGAATGTCGACGTTCTTGCGGCCCATCTCGGTCATCACCTTGAGTCCCATGCCGAGCGCCTGCGCAATCAGCTCTTCGCGGTAGCCGGTTGCCAGCGGCTGCATGGTGTCTTCACTCATTTCGACGCCGGCAAAACCGAGATCGCGCACCGCTTTCAGATAATCGTCGACCTTGTGCTGAATGACGGCGAGCTGAAATGGAATCCCGCCGGGCACGACGTCGATGCCGGCCTTGTTGTAGAGCGCGACTTTCTTCTTGATCCAAGCGGCTGACAGCCGATCGGAGAGTCCCGCATGATCGGTGATCTTGGCGTAGTCAATCAGCGGCGCGGCGATCTCGATAATGTCTTCGGTCGCGCGCAGCGGGATGCCGACTTCGGACATCAGGATCATGCAGTTCTTGCGCGGTTTCGGCGGCAACTGCAGCACTTCGAGCATGGGAAAGGCGGTCGGTCCGTTCATGGCAGGTACTCTCAAGTGGATTATTCAAAACTGATTGCGGCGTTTTGCACTACCTTCGCCCACAGCGCGCTTTCCTTTTTGATGCGCGCGGCAAAAACGTCCGGCGTGTTGACGACTGGCTCGGCGCCGAGGTCAAGCAGCTGCTTGCGCACTTCGGGCATTCCGACTATCGCGGCGATGTCGCGGTGCGTTTTGGCGATGATGTCCTGCGGTGTTCCGGCAGGTGCGACGAGGCCGAACCAGACGTCGATATCGAAACCGGGGACGGTGTCGGCGATCGGCGGCACGTCAGGCAGCATGGGCGAGCGCTTCGCCGTGCTCACGCCGAGCGCGCGCAGGCGCCCGCCCTTAACGTAGGGTAAAGCCGCCGGCGTGTTGAAGAACAGCATCGCGATCTGGCCTGCCATCAAGTCGGTCGCCGCCGGCGGGCCGCCTTTGTACGGGACGTGCACGATGTCGATGCCCGTCATCGATTTAAACAATTCCATGGCGAGATGCAGCGAGCCTCCCGCGCCCGACGAGCCGTAATTCACCTGGCCGGGGCGCGCCTTGCACAGCGCGATCAGCTCGCGCACGTTCTTCACCGGGAACGACGGATTGGTCACGAGCAACTGCGAGGTCGATGCAACGATCGTGATCGGCGTAAACGCCTTGTCCGGGTCATACGGCAGATGCTTGAACAGGCTGCGGTCTATCGTAAACGATGTGTTGAGCGAGAACAGCAGCGTGTAGCCGTCGGGCGCTGATGCAGCTGCCACCGCAGTGCCGAGGCGCCCTCCGCCGCCCGAGCGGTTGTCGATGAGGACCTGCTGCCCCCATGCTTCGGACAGCTTCTGACCTACGACGCGGCCGACGAGATCGATGCTGCCCGATGGCGGGAAAGGCACGATCCAGCGTACGGGCTTCGTGGGATAAGCGCTGTCGGCTGCCGCCGCCGGTGACGCGCCCAAGACGCTGCATGCGGCCGCGAGCAGCGGCCAGGCGGACGTCGAATTGCCGTTGAGCAAGAAAAAATCTCCTCGCCGGACGCAAAATGCGCCGGCTTGCACTACGCTTGCATTGCGATAACACCAGGGGGAAAAACGGCCGCTGACAACGCGGACCCGTAGAATAGCACCGCCGCCGCAATCCTGTTTGGCGCTTGCCCGCACTACAGCGCGGGACGCGCTGCGGTAGTATGGCGCGATGTCAAAATTTGCCGCCATCGATTTCACGCATCATCTGCGTCTTGCGCTCGCCGCTTGCGCGCTCGCTTTTGCTGCTTCATTGGCAGCGCAGCCATCTCCGCCGGACAGAATCGCGGCAAGCGCTGAAGACATCGTCGGCAATTTCCGGCGCATGATCGTGTTGCACGAGACGGCGGGACGCTCGCGCGATTTCACGCAGGCGGGGCAATATCTGTTCTTCCGCAATCGCGAGCTCACTTCGCAACTGGTCGCCGATCTGCTGGCGCCGCCGCAAGCCGACAGCGACAAGCGCATCGTTACGCTGCTCGACCTCATTGCGTCGCGTGCGGAGTGGCGCGACGTCGACAAGCTGGCGCTGCTCGGCGTCGTCAACGAAACCCGCGTGCGCCTGCCGGCCGCCCATCCGCTTGCCGTGCGGCTCAATAAGGCGCGTGACGAAATCGTCGCCATCCGCGCCAGCTACAACGATGAAATCACCTCGGCATTGACCGACCGCCCGCTTGCCGCGCGCAAGCGGCCCGGCTGGGATGCCTACGTCGTTTTTCTGCACGCGCAATACCCGCTCGCGCGGGTAATGGAGGAATTGAAGGCGCAGCTTCCCGCGCCCGAGCAGCGCGCAACGCCTTCGCCGAAAGGCCAGGCGATGGCGGAGAGCGCGCAGCGCGATGAATGGAACGACGGCGGCCTGCCGCCGAAGACTGTGTTGCTCACTTTCGACGACGGCCCGCACCCGCGCTACACGGCCGAAATCCTGCGCATACTCGACTACTACAAGCTGAAGGCGATTTTTTTCCAGGTCGGCCAGAACTTAGGCAGCTTGCGCGGCGGTCAAATCGATATTCTGCGCAATTCCAGCATCGAAGAAGCGGTGTTGCGCGCCGGTCACGCAATTGCCAACCATACCTATACACATCCTTTCCTGCCCAAGCTCAATGACGCACAGGTCGATGATGAAATCGACATGACGCAGGCGTTGCTGTTGGCCGCCGCACCCGCGCGCGGGCGCGCGCCACTGTTCCGGCCGCCGTACGGCGCGCGCAACCCGCTGGTGCTCGCTGAAATCGCCGACCGCGGACTGCGCAGCGTGATCTGGAACATCGATTCGCGCGACTGGGCCGACCCGATCCCGCAGTCGATCGCGCAGCGCGTACTGGACGAGGCCACGCGCGAAGGCCGCGGGATCATCCTGATGCACGACATTCACGGCCGCACCGTGCAGGCGCTGCCGCAGGTGATCGAAGGATTGCTCAAGCGCGGGTTTCGTTTCGCGCACTGGGATGGCAGCGGTCTCGCGATAGATGCGGCAGAATGAATCGTCCAACAGGTAAACTTGATCATGCATAAATCTGCCGCCGCCACGCCGCAAGTCGAAGAATACGAGTGCATCGCCGAGAGCGACGTGATGATCGCGGTGCGCGACGGCGTCAGGCTAGCCACCGACGTTTACCGTCCCGCGCGCGGGGGCGTAGCAATCCCTGGCAAATTCCCCGTCATCCTCGAGCGCACGCCGTATGGCAAGGCGCAGGTGTCGCGCTCGGAAATCGACGCCGGCATGACGGTGTCGCGGCCGCGCCCTGAAGTGGCGGCGTGGTTCGTGCGGCAGGGCTATATCGTCGTCTACCAGGATTGCCGCGGCCGCTACAAGTCTGAAGGCGAGTTCGTTAAATACCTGTCCGACGGCGAAGACGGCTTCGACACGGTGGCCTGGCTCATGCAGCAGCCGTGGTGCAATGGCAAGATCGCGACGATGGGGCTCTCGTACGCGGGGCACACGCAAGGCTCGCTCGCGTGCCTCAATCCCCCGGGTCTCGCCGCGATGGTCATCGACTCCGGCGCCTTCTCGAACGCGTATCAGTCCGGCATCCGCAGCGGCGGCGCGCTGGAGATGAAGCAGGTCACGTGGGCGTTCAATCAGGCCAGGGAAAGCCCGCTCGCGAAGGCGGATGCCGGCGTGCGCGCCGCGCTCGAGCAGGAAAATCTCGTCGACTGGTTCAAGGCCATGCCGTGGAAGCGCGGGCACTCGCCGGTACGCTGGGTCCCCGAGTACGAGGACTATCTCTTCGAGCAGTGGACGCACGGCGCGTTCGACCCGTACTGGAAACAGCTCGGCATCTACGCGGAAGGCTTCTACAAGCAGTTCGCTGACGTGCCGCAGATCCACATGTCGAGCTGGTACGACGCCTATATACGTACCGCGACGGACAACTACGTTGCTTTGAAAAAGATGAAGCGCGGGCCGGTGCGGCTCATCATGGGGCCGTGGACGCATGGCGACCGCTGCAAGACTTTCTCGGGCGACGTGGATTTCGGGCCGCGCTCGACAATAGATAACAATCTGGCGCCGCACTGGCGCGCGTACCGGCAGCGCTGGTTCGATCATTGGGTCAAAGGCGTCGCCAATGGCGTGGACACTGAGCCGGCGGTGCTGCTTTTCCTGATGGGAGGCGGCAGCGAGCGGCGCAATGCCGAAGGGCGCATGGACCACGGCGGACACTGGATACAAGGTAAAGACTGGCCGCTGCCGCAAACGAAGTTCACGAAATTTTATCTGCACGCGGATGGCGCGCTCGACCGCGCGAAGCCCGCTGCCAGCGCGGCGGCCCGGCAATACGATTACGATCCGTCGAACCCGGTGCCGACCATGGGCGGGCCGCTCACGTCCGGCGCGCCCGTGTTCGTCGGCGGCGCGTTCGACCAGGTGGAAGATAAGCGGTTCTTCGGCACACGCACGCCGGGGTTGCCTCTCGCCGCTCGTCACGACGTGCTTGCATTCGAAACGCCGCCGCTCGATGAAGACGTCGCGATCATCGGGCCGATTGTCGTCAAGCTCTTCATTGCATCGAATTGCGTCGACACCGACTTCACTGCGAAATTGATCGACGTGCATCCGCCGAACGCCGATTATCCGCGCGGCTTTGCGATGAATTTGTGCGACGGCATCCTGCGCTGCCGCTATCGCGATTCGTGGACGAAGCCGACGCTGATGAAATCCGGCAAGACGTACGAGATCACGATAGAGCCGTTCGCGACGTGCAATATTTTCAAGGCAGGCCATCGCATCCGCCTTGACGTGTCATCGTCCAATTTCCCGCGCTACGACCTGAATTACAACACCGGCGAGCCCGAAGGCCTTGCGCAAACGCGGCGTGTTGCGACTAACACGGTATTCGTCGATCGCAAGCGCGCGTCGCACATCGTGCTGCCTATTGTGCCGTTGACAGCGCTGAGGCCCTTGAAGCCATGATTACCTTGCGGCGACTTGTCGCGGCCGCGCTGCTGGCAGCAGGTTTGCAAGCGGTACATGCTGCCGACCTCATCATCGGCCGCGCGACCGAGCAGTCATCGCTCGATCCCTTGTTTGCGCGCAGCGGCACCAACTACAGCACGTCAGGGCAGATCTTCGAGCGGCTGGTGATGAACGACGCGAACAACCAGCTGCATCCGGCGCTCGCGGTATCGTGGCGCGCGATCGATCCGACGACGTGGGAAGTGAAACTGCGCGACAAGGTGAAGTTTCACGACGGCAGCGATTTCACGGCCGACGACGTCGTGTTCTCGTTTGAGCGAGCACGCAACGTGCCGAACAGTCCGGCTTCTTTCGCCGGCTCCGTCGCGAGCATCGTCAACATGCGTGCGCTCGACCGCCTCACTGTGCAATTGAAGACTTCGCAGCCGGTGCCGTCGCTGATCGAGCAGGTCGGCCGTGCGTTCATCCTGTCGAAGAAAGCGGCGAGCGGCCTCACGACCACCGATTTCAATGCCGGCAAAGGCATGACAGGTACCGGGCCATACCAGTTCGTCGAGTACCGGCCCGCGCAACATCTGAAGCTCGTGCGCAATGCGGCGTATTGGGGACCCAGGCCCGATTTCGAAAACGTGACTCTGAAGTACATCGGCAAGGATGTGGCGCGCATTTCCGCGTTGCTGGCGGGCGACGTCGATCTGATCGATGAAGTCTCGCCGGACGGCGCGAAGCAATTGAAATCGAACGGCAAGGTGCGGGTGTTCTCAATCGGCTCGACGCGCCTGATTTATCTGAGCCTCGATTCAGCTCGCGACCAGAGCCCGTACATCACCGACGCGGCGGGCAAGCCGCTCGACCGCAATCCATTGAAGGATGTGCGCGTGCGCCGCGCCTTGTCGCTCATGATCGACCGCAGGCTCTTCATCGACCGGCTGCTCGACGGGTCGGGCGAGCCCGCGGGGCAAATGGTGCCGCAGGGTATAGGCGGCTACGATCCCGCGCTGGCGCCGGCGAAACAGGACATGGCTCTCGCCAGGAAGCTGCTGGCCGAGGCCGGCTATCCCAACGGCTTCGGGATCACGCTGCATACGTCGAACGACCGCTTCGCCCGCGACAGCGACGTCGTGCAGGCCATCGGGCAGATGTTGTCGCGCGGCGGCATCAAGGTCAACAATGTCGTGGCGCTGCCGTACAACGTCTATGCGAGCGCGGCGACGCGGCGCGAGTACACCGTATTTCTTTTCGGCTGGGGCACGACCACGCCCGATTCCAGCATAGGCCTGTCGAACGTGCTCGCGACATTCGACAAGGACGCGGGGCTCGGCGCGCTCAACCGCTCGCGTTATTCCAATGCGCAGTTCGATACGGTGTTGAAACGCTCGCTGGTCGAGTTCGATGAAGCGAAACGCCTCGCCGGCATAAGGGAAGCGACCCGCATCGCATTCAACGACGTCGCGGTGATCCCGCTCTATTGGCCGACCGTGCACTGGGCCGCACGCAAAGGCATCGCGTACAAGCCGCGGCGCGGCGAAGAAACGCTTGCGCAGGAAGCCAGCCTCGCAAAATAGAAAACGAAAATGCCTGGCCGCCGATAAACGCGGATGAACCCAAATCACATAGGTTTTGATCTATCTGCGTTCATCCGCGGTCATCTGCGTTTATCGGCGGCTCAAACTGCTTTGAATTTTTGAATTAGTTGTTGGTATATAGTGCACGTCTAAAATTAATAACCGATCAGGGATGCCATGAAAATCACCCACATCAAATCGCAAATCGTAAAACTTCCGGGCGACGAGCCGCTCGCCGATGGCCCTGCGACGCCGGGCTCTACCCGCGATTTCGTCACGTTGACCATAGGCACCGATCAGGGCATCGAAGGCATAGGCTTCAGTTTTTTCGGCGGTGCGCTAACCGGCGCATTGAAAACGGCGGTCGATGCGCTCGGTGCGCTAACCGTCGGCGAAGACCCGCTCAATATCGAAGCCGTGGTCGCGAAGCTGCGCGGCGCGGCGGGGCAGAGCGGCCCCGGCGGTATTTTCACGCTGGCACTCGCCGCAATCGACATTGCGTTGTGGGACATCAAGGGCAAAGCGCTCAATCTGCCGCTCGCCAAATTACTCGGCGGCTTTCGCGAGAAAGTGCCGACGTACGCGAGCGGCGCGCTGATGCGGCATTTTTCGCTCGATGTCGTGGTGAAAGCGGGGCCGAAGCTGGTCGAAAGAGGGTTTCGCCAGATGAAGACGCAAATGGCATTGCCGGGCGACGGCAACCCCGAGCGCGAAGTCGAGCGCATGAAGCTGCTGCGTGAAGCGATTGGTCCCGACATCGACCTCATGTGCGACATCAACCAGCGCTGGGATGTGCGCCAGGCAATTTCAATCGGCTCGCGCGTCGAGGAATACAACCTTTTCTGGCTTGAAGACGTGACGACGCATGACGATTACGCGGGACTCGCGCGCGTCGCCGAAGCGTTGGCGACGCCGATCGCGGGCGGCGAGTACGTCTATGGCATCGCGCCGTTTCGCCATATGCTCGAAGCGCGCTCGGTCGACATCGTGATGATAGACGTGCTGCGGTCGGGCGGAATAACCGGCTGGATGAAAATCGCCGGCATGGCGGAGGCGTTCAACGTGCCGGTCGTCAATCACTTGTGTCCCGAACTGTCAGTGCATCTCGTCGCGGCGATCCCGCACGGCCTGACGGTGGAATACATGCCGTGGTCAGGGCGAATGTTCGAAGAAGTCGTGCAGCCGGTGAAGGGCGAGCTCACCGTGCCGAACAAGCCGGGGCACGGATTAAAGTTCGACCAGGCTGCGCTGAAGAAATACGGCGTTGCCTGACGCCGTGCGCGCCTACGCGGCGAGGTAGAGCGCTGCCAGCGGCGCGACGTTCAGAACTAGAACGCCGATCTTGTAGACGGCCATCCCCGCGTAGTGGATGGCGTCGAATGTCTCGACTTGAATCCTGAACCAGCGTGAGTGCAGCCGGTACATCCAGTCGTGCGCCCGGACAAAAGCACCGAACCAAACGAGCAGCACCGCATAGTTGATGGCGGTGCACCACAGAAGAATCTCCCTGAGTTCGCTCGCAGTCATGATTTTGGCTCCTGTGTTCGCGGGCGTCTTCGATCGTGTATCAACCACATCGAAACTGCCACAGCGATTGCAACGACAGCGGACGCAGCCGCGGCATAAAGTGCAGCGAAGCCGCTCGCCAGTGCCGCCGCAGTCCAGTGCTTTGCGAGCAGCGCACTCTCTGCCTGCGCGTGCATGATCGCGAAAAGTATCCCCGCCGCAATCATTCCTGCGAGACTCGTCAACCACGCGGTAAGAGCGGAGCAGTAACGTAGTGCGACGACGACAACGATCATGAGAACCGCAAACGGCATAAAATTCCACGCCATGATCTTCAGCAGGTCGGCAAGGGGTTGCGCGGGAGCGGCGCGCGCGACGGATTGCGCCACCGCCGCGGTCAACAGCGGGATGACGATGCCGGCGGGAATCAGCACCAGCACCGGAGACCATCCTGCGCGTTTACGGGCGGAGTCGGGCGGCATGATCTTCCTTTCGCCGGTCCATCCAATACCCCAGCGCAGGCGGCAGGATCAGGATCGCCAGTATGAGTGGCCAAGCCGTTACTGCCACGACCATCGCGATCGCGAGCACGTCGCCGGTCAGGTAATCCCCCAACGAGCATGCGCGCGACGCGGACACGCCCGGAAAAAATCCGCCGCATTTGCCGTCAAAGCCGAAACCCATGATGACGAGGCAGAGCAACGGAAAGCCCATGGCAATGCCGCATGTTGTGTATATACCGCGCTTGAGATATTGACGCGTCATGTGCTTGAGGAACCCGCAGCGAGCTTTGACCGTACGCCCCCTAGCAACAGAGCCAGGAAAATACCCGGGAGCCACACCCATAATAATTCAGAAGCAAACACCGTTGCACCGCGCGCCGAGAAAAAGCGCGACACGCCTATGGGTGAGACCTCGATGACTTGAAACGGCGCGAAATAGCGTTCGTCCGACCACGGCCAGAGAAAGGCGATACCGCTGCCGCCGTTGGTAAAACTGTCCAGCACGCCATGTGAGGCCATGGCCACAAACAAAAACGCGAGAACGACGGCCCAATGCGCTTTCAGCACGCGATGCGCCAGCGCGCCAAGACACGCAATCGCCAGCGCAAATGTCAGCGAATGAGTAAACCCGCGGTGCCCGAATGGGGAACCGTAATCAACGTCGAAGCGAAACGAGACCACATCGAGATCGGGAATGATGGAAGCTATGACGCCGGCCACCAGCAATCGCGGCGGCACGTTGCCGCTGCCGAGACCGAGTCCGATGGCGAGCGGGACAACGGGATGGGTGAGGATGGTCGTCATCAGATTATCAGCGGCCGTTACTCGTTTTCTATGTCCCGGCGGGCCTGTCTGCGGCGGCGAATTAACGGAAGGAGCCACAAAAAAAGAACACACCAAAAACCAAGGCCGCATATTACTGCCAGTACGTAGTACATCGGGGTGCGCCAGGCGCCGGGAAAATAGCGGCTTAGCCAGAAGGCGGGCACTGCGCCGGAGAGCACAACCAGCAAATCGGTCAGCGTGTAGCCGGATTCGCGCTGGCTGCAATGAGAGCGCAGATTGTTCACAGGATATATGGCAAGAGCGCAGCAACGCGCCGAGCGTAAGCTTCATATTGCTCGCCGAATTGCTCGCGCATCCAGCGCTCTTCAAGCCGTAACTTGCGCCAAAGCGCAACGAAAGCGATAAGGACCGCAACGACGCCGCGCCATTCGCCGCGTGCCAGCGCCGATCCGACGAACGCCAGCAGCAGGCCGCTATAGATAGGATGGCGCACGATCGCGTACGGTCCGCTGGAGATAAGCTCGTGGCCCTGCTTGATCGTTACGGTGGCGCTCCAGTTCTTGCCGAGGTGGACCCGCGCCAAAACCGTAAAAAGAATTCCGCCAAAAGTCAGCAACGCACCGGACCAGAACATCCATGCGGCGCGCGGCATAAAACGATCGCCCAGCCACGGCACGGGGAAACCCGGCAGCCATAGCAAAACGATGGCCACCGCCAGCGGCACCATGTGCGAGAGCCGCGAGCGCGACGACTCCTGGCGGGCAATCGCTTTGACGTTGCGCGAGGTCAGCGACCAATAGGCAGCCCAGCTCAGCCACAGCGCGGGGAAAAGATATTCGTAGACGAGCGCCATATGTCTTACGCGTCAGCCGTCTGTGTCCTTCGGCGGATTCTCGGCGAACCACTGCGCGATTGCAGGCATCTCCGGCTCGAATTCCCCGGGGACGGAAATGTTGAGAATGCCGGCGCGAACGCTGCCGCGGTTTTCGAAGTCGTGCGTGACACCGCCCGGCACGAGCACGAACGAGCCTGTCTTCGCGTCGGTCCATTTCTCCCCGATGAGCACGCTCATTGTTCCGGCGATGACATAAAACAGATCGTCTTCGTCGTGCGCATGCGCGCCTGGCCCTTTAGTTTTTGGCTCGAGCCACCATTCGGAGACAGAGTAACGCGTGTCCGTTTCTTTGCCGTCGGCTTTGAACACCGCGCTGATGCGGCCCATCGGATATGCGCGGCCTTCCCCGGGTGCGAGAAGGACGGGTTTTCGATTGGAAGGTTTTGAGGTGTTCATGAGTTGTCACTTGTTATACGAGGCTATGGGCGCCTTGCATTCGCGCCCTGCGGCGCCCGCCTTCGGGCGTCGGGTGCAACGCATAGCTATTTTGCCGATAGATATGTATCGGGATCTGCGCTTGCCAAACACCCGCGAAGTCACTGCATTGCCGCCGGTTCGGGATGCATTTCGACCATTAGGGCATAAACCGGATCTCGTTTACCCCATTCGGCGAGTCGATGAGTAATTTCGATTCCTGCCATCGGAAATCCAATCTCCCGCGCTTTCTCATGGCTCATAAGCCAGTTTTGAACTTGGTCCCACGTGCGCCAACAGTGGACCAATAAGTCAACGAGTATTAACTGCGCCATCCCGACATTGCTACCACCGAGCAGTGGGATACCTCGAGGCACTGGGTGCCCACCCTGTTCGCAATGGTCTTGATAGTCCTTAAACAAAAAGCGACCTTTTGAGTTGGCGCGCAGCTGTTTCGGGGAGAAGACCTTCATCCGCTCTTCATATGTGCTATTGAGCCACGCTGTCACGCTTTTGTGCCTCTCCTTAAAATTCCACGTGAGGTACTCTATCTCTACGATTTGTCGTACAAGCGCGGCACCCGCATAGTGCTCCTTACCTGACAGCATTTTGCTCGCTGCAATGCCAAGTTCTCCGGCCATTTGAAGTAGCGCCCCCATCGCACAAACTGCCTCGCCGAGATCGCCATGCAAATCGGTGCGGTTCGCCATTGTCTGACCTGCCGTCAACAACGCTTTGGTCGTAAGCAGAGCAGTTTTTTTGCGTAGACCCCACAATTCTTGATCGCCAATACCTGCTCTCAATCGCGACTCGAATACCGATGTGTCCATTAGTCATGCCTTCTTAACTCAGCCGCACCGCAGCAATAGTCTTTTACTCTGCATAACTTTGCGTTCAACTGTGCACTTCGGCACGCCTACTGCAACGCAGGGTCCGGCACTAGACCCTCACTTAGCTGATTTGAGTGGCAATAGCTCATATTCAATAATTCGTCGGGTAAGGTCCGTTGCCGTAGGCTCGAATTTATCCAGCGGTTGCGGTATTGTAGGAAGGCCGTTAACTATGTTTGCTTTTACGGGATCCGAGATTGACTGGTTTAGCGACGTCCCGAACTGATCCGTAAAAGGAATAAGGTTGATGGAATCGTTAGTCAACTGCATCGTTTTGTAATTTGAAGAACCATCAAGCGACAGCAGACGGACGAACTGTAGAGCAAATGTGTGGTTCGGATAGGAAACGATTCGAATGGCCCAATATTTAGGACCTGGGAACTTCAGCAATACGTAGGCGGGATGATCTTGAGGCGCGCGATACAGATTTTCTGGAACGCTATTACTCTGGAGTTCTAGTACAACGCGCCCGGCTGATTGATTGTACGCGGCAGTCAGCTTTTCGGCTTCTCGCTTAACAGCTCGAAAATGTGCCTCGACCTCTTGCGTTTTTTGGATCTCTTCAACCTGTTGTTTCGCGGTCCGCGCTTCTTCTTGTGCCGTTCGTAGTGGAACGGATCGGAAGAACTCCTCGGCTAGAGTTCGATATTTCTCGTCGGCTTCTTGAATCTTTGCGGATCGGGCTGACGACTCTACGAGACGAAGCTCTTGAATTTGTGTTCCTAAGGTCTGAAGTTTAGATTCAATACGAGTAGTCAGTTTTTCAGAATTTTGTCGCCCCCCAACTACCGAGCCGTAGTACGTACAGAACGCCGCTACGGCCCCAAATATTATTCCCGCTATGTACCATGCATTCATTATGAAGGTGTCCATTACGGCGCCAGAGCCTGAATTTATCGGCACGCGCGACTTGCTGCGCATGTTCGGATGAAATGATTAGTTCGGCAGGCCGTTAACTTTGTTGATAAGTGAGCTATACGAAAAAAGTATATGTGCGGAAACAGTTGCATTCAGTTGCAATTGATTGAGAGTCCAGATTATTGCTTGAAGATCGGAATCGGTCGAAATCAAATGGTAAGTGCCTAAATCGAGTGGTTTAGCTACGCCAGATTCGCGATCATGCATAGTCATGCCTTTTTGGGCACGGACTATAAGACAGGAGCCAGCAACGTGAATAAAATTCGGACGCCTGTTCAACGGTACTGCTGGATTCCCAATGTAATAGTCATTTAAATGAGCGAGCAGCGTTTCCGGAGCGATGGCCTTGGAAGAGTAAACGATTTTTACGGGCCAATCATCGTAGTTCTCGATTTTCAGTAGGGCATTTACTCGGCCTGCTAGAGGTCTCGTGTGTGGAATGGAAGCAATACCTCCAAGTGCATCAAAGAGCTCTGCTCTGTTCAACATGGATTTAACGGAAACAACTCCCAATGTTCCTTCAACGGGTGAAAACGACTTTCCCGCGCCGTCCTTGTTGTGAAAATTGAAGCGCGGTGCAGTGTCTGTAGTAATGATGATGTCGAGTTGCTTTGATTCGTAACCATCCTCATCGAAAAGAAATCCGCCGAGAAATACATTACATTTCGATGGTGCGTGCTGTTTAAGGAATTCTGCATAAGCCAATTCTCGGGATATACCAACATCTGTTGTGTTCGCGAAGACGGAAGCCGCGTCGGCTTCGCCGCGTAGTACCTCGGCTACCTTCAAGTAGTAAGAGCGAAGCCGATCAAAGAAAGTTTGCGCCATATGCCGAACTAGAATTCGTCTCTAAAAATTGTTCGTGACATATTCATATGCAAAAATTATCTGGTCATTTTAAGCCTGTACTATTTCATCGCCCTTGCTTCAATCCGGCTTTAACCCCACCTGCTGGGCGACTTTGCCCCAGGTATCCATTTCCCGTTTGACAAACGCAGCGAATTCGGCCGGCGTATTGCCGACGGGAATTGCGCCTTGCACGGATAATTTCTCGCTCATTTCGGGCAGGTTGATGATGCGGGCGATCTCGGCGCTTAGTTTGTTGAGCACGTCTTTCGGCATTTTTCCCGGCGCGAACACGCCGTACCATTCATAGGTATCGAAGCCAGGTAGCCCGGCTTCGGCGAACGTTGGCGTATCGGGCAGACCTGGCGAGCGTTTCGCGGCAGTGGTGGCGATCGCTTTGAGGCGCTTGCTGTTGATATGCGGCAGCACGCCGGGCGGGCCGCTGATCAGGAACTGTATCTGGCCGCCGATCAGGTCCGCGATTGCGGGAGCGCCGCCTTTGTACGGGATGTGCGTCATGTTGATGCCGGCGGTTACTTTCAGCATCTCCATCGACAGGTGGCCGGACGTGAGCGGTCCGGGCGAGCCGTAGTTAAGCGTGCCGGGTTTTGCTTTCGCGAGCGCGATCACTTCTTTCAGATTGTTAGCGGGCACGCCGGGAAACATTGTCATCACACCGGGTACCATAACCATCAGCGATACAGGCGTGAGGTCCTTGAGCGTGTCATACGGCAGATTTTTCAGCACGAAAGGATTGACGATGGTCGGCGTGAGCAGCGTGCCTATGGTGTAGCCGTCGGGCGTCGCTTTCGCGACGATGTCGGTGCCGATGATCATCGCACCACCGGCGCGGTTGTCGACGATGACCTGCTGCTTCCAGTTGTCGCCCATTTTTTGCGCGACGAGCCGCGTCACGATATCGGTGGTGGCGCCGGCGGGCACCGGCACGATCCAGCGGATGGGGCGTGCGGGGAAATTCTGCGCGTCCGCGCCTTGTGCGATGAGCGTCGTGATGGCGAGGACAAAGAAATACGCGCGTGTGGACCGGATCATGACTTTCCTCCGTGAGATGCTTTATGGTTTCTTGTCATCATAGCAACAAAGCCGCGCGCGGCGAATATAGCCCGCGCCAATCTTTGCTATCATCGGCGCGCTGAAATGACAGGGAGAACGCTTTGCAACGCAAAGAATTGGGTATAGCAGTCGTGGGCGCGGGCCGCATAGGTACGTTGCGCGCGCGGCTCGCGGCGAAACATCCATCGGTAGGTTTTCTCGCGATCTCCGACCAGAACCCGGATAACGCGCGCAAGCTCGCCGAGCAAACCGGCGCCGATTTCCATTCGGGCAGCAACGACGAAGTGATTTCGCGGCCGGAAGTCACCGCGGTGTTCGTGTCGACGCCTGAGGGCGAGCACGCGGCGCCCGTGAAGAAAGCGCTCGAGCTCGGCAAGCCGGTGCTCGTCGAAAAACCGCTCGCGCTGACGCTCGCCGATGCCGACGACATCCTGGAGACATGGCGCAATACCGGCGGCGATCTGCGCGTCGCCTACAGCCGGCGCTACAAGGAATGTTTTTTGCGCGCAAAAGAGCAGATGATCCACGGCCGCCTCGGGCGCGTCATCGGCGGCAACGCGCGCGTCTACAATTCTCGGGCACAGGCGTTTTCCATCCTCAAACGGTCCGCGCATGCGACGCCGGTGCTGGACGTGCTGACGTATTACGTCGACCTGATGTGCTGGTTCCTCGAAGGCAATCCGCCGGTCGAAGTGGTCGCGCGCGGCCAGATGGGCATTTTCAAAGAGGCCGGCTACAGCGCGCACGACGTGACGTGGGGCATCGTCACGCTCAAAGACGGCGCGGTGATCAACCTTGGCGTGAGCTACGCGCTGCCCACGCGCTATCCGACGCTCGGCCAATCCGATCGCGTGGAGCTGCTTGGTGCCGAGGGCACGATGATCATCGATGACGATCATATGGAACATTTGCTGTTCTCCGAGCGCGGCATTCCGCACGCCTACGTGCCTGACCACAACGTCGAGATGGCATTCCTCGGCAGCAACACAGCCGGCGACTGGGCGTGCGGCGACTTCTGGGGGCCGATCGGCAACGAGACGCGCGCGTGGCTCGACCATCTCGTGACGGGCGCGCCGACAGTGCATACGACGCCGGAGCAGGCGCGCATTACACTTGAGACGACGATTGCGATCGAGCGCGCGGCCGCCACGGGCCAGACGATACGACTGCCGCTGGAAACGTGAGAACTGCAGGATTGAGGAGCAAGGATTGAGGATTGAGGTTAAGGCGGCACTTGCGGCGATGCTGCTAGCAAGCAATGTGCAGGCGCAACACTATCCGGTGCGGCCCATTCGGCTGGTGGCGCCAAATCCGGCGGGCGGCGCAACTGACGCGATAGCGCGCATAGTCGCCGGCAAGCTCGCCGAGGTGCTGGGCACGCAGGTCGTGATCGACAATCGCGGCGGGGCGGGCGGCACGATCGCGGGGGACATCGTGGCGCATGCTGCGCCCGACGGCTACACGCTGCTCGCGGGCTCGGTGTCGACGCATTCGTTCGCGCCCATTATTTACCACAAGCTGCCGTACGATCCGATCAAGGACTTCGCGCCGATCTCGCTGTTCGCCATCGTGCAGAATCTGCTCGTCGTCAATCCGGCCGTACCCGCGACGTCAGTCAAAGAGCTTATCGCGCTGGCTAAAGCGAAACCCGGCACGCTTAATTACTCATCAGCCGGCAGCGGCACCACCAGTCACTTCGCTGTGGCGATGTTTGTGAGCCTCGCGGGATTGAGCAAGTACGTCGTGCATGTTCCATATAAAGGCGGTGCGCAAGCGTTGACCGCGATTGCGGCTGGCGAGGCGCATATCAATTTCGGGCCGATGCCGGGCAGCATGGTGGCGTTGGTGAAGGCCGGCAAAGTCAGGCCGCTCGCCGTCGGCGGTACCACGCGTTCGCCCACGCTGCCTGAAGTGCCGACCATGGCGGAGGCCGGACTTCCCGCTTATCAGTCTTCGGGCTGGTATGGATTGCTGGCGCCCGCAGGTACCCCGCGACAGATCATTGCGCATTTGAACGAGGCGACGGTGGCCACAGTGAACGCGCCGGACACACGACAACATATGCTCAATGTCGGCGGCGAGCCGGCGAGCAACACGCCGGAGGTGTTCGCGAAATTCATCCGCGATCAGCTCGCGCTGCACCGCAAAGTCGTGCAGGAGGAAGGCATCAAGTTCGAGTAGATTTGGAATCAGGGAGAAAAATTATGCGCTATTTTTTGTTGATGATGCTTTGCCTGTTCGCCAATGCCGCGTTCGCGCAGGCGGTCGACGACGCTCTGCAACGCGGCCAGCGCAAAGCGGGTGCGGCGTACAGCGATCTGCAGAAAGCGGAATACGAAACGAAGTCCGCGGAAGAGGAATTCCGCAAGGCGGACGTCAGTCACAAGACGGCGCAGAAGCAGGCGGATGATCTGAAACCGCAGGCTGACGCCGCTGCAAAAAAATTAGCAGCTGCGAAAGCAAAAGAAGCCGCGGTGCGCAAGACTTATGACGCGGCAGTCGACGCGGTCGACAAGATCAGCCATCCGGCAAGTAAGAAGTAGCAGCTACGCGCGCCGCGCCACCGGCCGCAGAGGCGGTTTGACACTCGCAACTCGCTGGACTATAAACAGGTTTACACCGCCTCTTCCCCGCTAAACCCGACTGCACGGCCCGCGTCGCAATCGCCCGCGCAGTTTCCGGAGAATTCATTTGAGCCGCATCGGTCTGCTGGTCCCGTCATCCAATACCACAGTGGAGCCGGAGTTCTATCGCGCGCTGCCGCAAGACGTCACGCTGCACGTGGCGCGGCTGCCGCTTACGCAGATCGCCACCGATGCGATCGCCGGCACCGCGGACCACATTGAAGTGCAAAGCCGCGCGCTCGCGACTGCCGACGTCGACGTGATCGTGCTGGGTGCGGCGGCGCCGAGCTTTCTGAAAGGGCTGGGCTACGACCGCGAGATGGCGAAGAAAATCGAGGCGGCCTCGGGCAAACGCGCGACGACGACTTCCACCGCATTGATCGAGGCGCTCAAGCATCTCGGTGTGTCACGCGTGGTGCTGGGCGCCGCGTACGACGACAAGGTCAACGCGATCGCGAAATCATTTCTCGAAGCCAACGGCTTCAACGTGCTCGGCGCGCATGGCCTGGGCCTGGTCGACAATCTCGTCGTCGGCCGGCTCGACGCTTCGAGCGCGTACGATCTCGCGCGCAAGATCGACCGCCCGGACGCAGAGGCCATCGTCCTCGCTTGCACCAACTGGAAAACCATGGACGTGATAGAGCAGCTCGAGCGCGAACTGAAAAAGCCGGTGCTGTCGACGACGCAGGTCAGCATCTGGGCCGCGCTGCGCGCGATCGGCCGCATCGATGGCGTGCCCGGTTATGGGCGCCTGCTGCGCGATCTCACTACGCCGAGCAAGGAAACTCAAGTCGCTTAAAGCAGAATTAACCGCCGATAAACACCGATGAACGCAGATGATTCAAGCAAGAATTTACATCGGCGTTTATCGGCGGTTGCCGAAAATTATTGAATTTAGGAGAAGACTATGTATGGATGGCGTGGACGGATAGGATTGTTGGTACCGTCGATCAACACGACGATGGAGACGGAATTCTGGCGCATCGCGCCGGAAGGCGTGTCGGTGCACACGGCGCGCATCGCCGGCGGCCGCGAGGGCACGCCGGAAGAACTGCGCAACATGGAAAACGCGAGCAAGCACGCGGCTTCCGAAGTCGCCATGGTCGAGCCCGACGTCGTCGTCTACGGCTGCACCAGCGGCAGTTTCTTTGAAGGCCCGGCGTGGAACAAGAAAATCTGCGAGCAGCTCACCGCCATCACCAAGGCGCCGACAGTGACTACCGCAGGTGCGATGGTGGCGTGCCTGATGGCCGGCGGCCACAAGAAAGTCGACGTGGTGACGCCGTACGTGGAAGTCACCAACGAGCGGCTCAAGCAATTCGCCAAGGCGCACGGTATCGAAGTCGCGAAGCTCGGCACGTTCGACATGCTGGATATGTTCGATCACGCGAAGATCCTGCCTGAAGAAATCTACGCCAAGGTCAAGGAAATGACGACGCCGGATTCCGAGGCCGTGTTCGTTGCGTGCACGCAGCTGCGCGCGCTCGAAGTGCTCGACATGCTCGAACGCGATCTCGGCAAGCCGGTGTACTCCGCAGTGCAGGCGTCCGCGTGGCAGGCCTACGCGGCAATGAACGTCGATCCGAAGATCATGGATTGCGGCAGTCTGTTGCGCAAACTGTCGGAGCCTGACTCGCACAAAATCGCGGTCAAGCATCTGCGCTCGGCATAACGCCGGTCGATAACGAACCAGGAAACTGCATGAAATTCAGCACGGGATGTATCGCCGCCGGCGCGGCCTTGTTATGCGTCGCGGCGCACGCGGAAGTCAGCGAAGTGAAGATCACCAAGCAGTTCGGCATGGGCTTCCTGCCGCTGATGGTGATGGAAGACCAGAAGCTCGTCGAGAAGCAATCGAAGGCCGCCGGGCTGCCTGAAGTCAAAGGCACGTTCATGACGCTCTCCAATCCGGCGGCGATGAACGACGGCCTGCTGTCAGGGCAGATCGATTTCGGCACCAATGGCCCGCCCGCGGTCATCACAATCTGGGCACGCACTAGAGGGAGCGGCAACGAAATCAAAGGTGTTGCCGGCATGGTGTTGACGCCGATGTGGCTCAACGTCAATAACCCTGCGATCAAGAGCATCCGCGACTTGACCGAGAAGGACAAGATTGCGGTCACTGCCGTCAAGGTGTCGATACCCGCGATCATCATGCAGATGGCTGCGATGAAAGAGTGGGGCAAAGACAGTTACGCGAAGCTCGACCCGCTGACGGTGTCGATGTCGCATCCGGACGGCATGGCGGCGTTCCTGTCCAAGCGCGACGTCACTGCGCATTTCACCTCGCCGCCTTTCATGTACAAGGAGCTCGAGCAGCCCGGCATACACCGCATCATGAGTTCCGACGACGTGATGGGCGGGCCGACGACGTTTTCCAACCTGTATTCGACGAGCAAGTTTCATGACGCCAACCCGCGCGTCTATAAAGCGGTGCTTGCGGCCTTCATGGAGGCCATTGCGCTTATCAACAAGGACAGGAAGCAGGCTGCGGAAATCTACCTGCGGATTTCCGGAGACAAGAAAAGCACCGTGGCGGAAATCCAGAAAGATCTCGAGGACCCCAACCTGTTGTTCACGGCGACCCCGAAAAATATCCAGAAATACGCGGACTTCATGTTCGAGGTCGGCTCGATCAAGACCAGGGCGGCTTCGTGGAAAGACATTTACTTTCCCGAGATCCATAATCTGCCCGGGAACTGACGGTAGCCGGGGAAATGCAGGGGCGGGCAGTGCCCGCCCTTTTAATTTGCGGGATGGAGAACAGATTGGCTGAAGCAACACTAACCGACGTCGTGGTCGTCGGCGGCGGCGGCACGGGGCTCGCCGCGGCATCCGAGGTGGCGCGCCTCGGACGCAAGGTGATCCTGCTCGAAAAAAATCCGCAGACCGGCGGGTCCACGTCGTGGTCGGTCGGCTCGATCACCGCGACCAACACGCCGCATCAGAAAAAAGCCGGTATCAAGGATTCTGCCGATGAGCATTTCGATGACCTCGCGCTGCATGCGGGCGCTCTGGCGCCCCGCGATAATCTGAAGCTGCGACGCATACTGGTGGATCACACGACGGAAATGCTCGACTGGCTGATGTCGCTGGGCGTCGTGTTCGTGGGCCCGATGCCGGAGCCGCCGCATCGCTACAACCGTATGCACAACGTGGTGCCGAACTCGAAATCGTTCGCCTACCACTTGACGAAACATTGCCGCGACCTGGGCGTGGACATCCGGCTTAATACTTTTACGCAGCGCCTGCTTACGGAAGGCGATCGCGTAGTCGGCGTCGAAGCGCGTCTGGCCGACGGCAGCATGCACGAATTCCGCGCGCGCGGCGGCGTGATCCTGGCCGCCGGCGATTACAGCAACGGGCGCGACATGAAGGCCCGCTTTGCCTCGCCGGACGTCGTCGAAGTCGACGCGGTGAATCCGACCGCGACCGGCGACGGTCATCGCATGGCGCTCGAGCTCGGCGCGACGGTGCTCAACGGCGACATCGTGCGCGGCCCCATCATGCGCTTCATCCCGCCGACGCGGCCCAACCTGATCCAGAAGCTGCCGCCGATGAAGCCTATCGCGAAGATGATCGCGTGGGCGATGGACCACGTGCCGCAGTTCATGCTGCGCCCGTTCCTCATGAGCTTTCTGACCACCGCGTTGGGCCCGTCGCCCGACCTCTACAAGGAGGGCGCGGTGCTCATCAACAAGAATGGCCAGCGCTTCACCGACGAGCTCGGCCAGCCCAACCTGTATACGGCGAAGCAGCCCGACCGCATTGCGTGGATCGTGTTCGATCACAAGGTCGCGCAGAAATTTTCGGGCTGGCCGTACTTCGTGTCGACCGCGCCGGGTGTCGCCTACGCTTATCTCGCAGATTACCGGCGCAACCGCGCCGACATCTATCATCAGTCCGATACGATAGAAGGCCTGGCAGCCAGTATGGAAGTGGCGCCGGCAAGCCTCAAGCAATCGCTCGCGGAGTACAACACGACACGCGAAACGCGTCCGGCGATCGATCAAGGCCCGTATTACGCGCTCGGTCCGGTCAAGAGCTACGTCGTCTTCACCGACGGCGGGCTGAAAGTCAGCGACCGGCATGAAGTCCAGCGCGAAGACGGCAGCGTGATTCCCGGCCTGTACGCGGCGGGCTCGACAGGGCAGGGCGGACTGCTGCTCGAAGGCCACGGTCATCATCTCGGATGGGCTTTTATTTCGGGCCGTCTCGCCGGCCGCAACGCGGCGGAGAACGTGCGCAGATGATATTTAACAGCCAGAGCGGCATCACGGACAGCTCGCGAGCGGCGGATTGGGCCAAGTGGTACCTGGAACATCTGCGCATCATGGCTACGGTGCCGGGCGTTTCGTCCGCGCAGCGTTTCCTGACAGATACGCCCGGCGCATCGCCGTCACTCGCCATTTACAGCATGACCTCCGGAGATATATTCAAGGACCCGTATTACCTCTCCGTGCGCGGCATGGGCGAATGGCTGGCGCTCATCGATCGCCGCTATTACAAGCGCAATCTGTTTTCGGGGCTCGACTACGCGCCGCAAGTCGCCGACAACCAATGCATGCTGGTCGCTGATCGCGATCGTCCTGAAGGCGCGCTCGGCGGCGTCGATTTCACGTGGCTGAAATGCGAAGCCATCGATCACTCGACGCCGTACCGCGGACTCGCGGTAGTCGATGCCGATAAAGTGCCGGCCTTCGATGCAAGCGTTGCTGTGTACCGGCCTGCTTCGCCGCGAATGATTCCGTCCAAGGACAAAAAATGAAACATTCGATGCTCGTGCCGGCTGCAATGCTGGCAGCCTTCGCGATTGATGCTGCAGCACAAACATGGCCCAGCAAGCCGATTCGCTGGATTGTCGGCTTCCCGCCGGGAGGCGGGGCGGATGTGCTGTCGCGCATGCTGAGCCCACGAATCTCCGAGGCGCTCGGCCAGCAGATCATCATCGATAACCGCGGCGGCGCGGGCGGCAACATCGGCGCGGAAATCGCCGCGAAGTCGCCGCCGGACGGCTATACGATAATGTTTGCGTACTCCGGCACGCATTCGGTCAACCGCAGCATCTACAGCCAGATGCCGTTTCAGGAGAGTGATTTTGCTCCCATCATCTGGACGGCGTCAGTGCCGCAGATACTCGTCGTGCACCCGTCGCTGCCGGCGAAAAATGTGAAGGAGCTTATCGCGCTGGCTAAATCCAAACCTGATCAATTGATCTATGGATCGACCGGCAGCGGCGCAATCAACCATCTCGCGGGCGAGCTCTTCAAGCTGATGACGAACACCAAAATGGTCCACGTGCCGTACAAAGGCGGCGGGCCGGTATCCATCGCGCTATTGTCGGGCGAGGTCAGCATCCTGTTCGCGGAGCCGGCGACCATCGTGCAGCACATCAAGGCCGGCAAAGTGCGCGCGCTCGCAGTGACCACGCCTAAACATTCGCTGGCGATGCCGGAACTGCCGACGGTCGCTGAGTCCGGCGTACCCGGCTACGACGTCACGTCCTGGAACGGCATGCTGATCCCCGCTGCCACGCCGCCGGACATCGTCAGGCGTTACAACGCAGAGTTCAATAAGGCGATCAGCGCGCCCGACATGCGCCAGCGCATGATAGACAACGGCTACGAGCCGGTGGGCGGCGAACCTGCGAAATTGTCCGAGCTGATACGCGTAGAAACGGCGAAGTGGGCGAAGGTCGTCAAGGCCGCGGGTATGAAGGTCGATTAGAATTGAACGCTGCGAGGAGAGTCAGATGAAAACCACGAAATTACTGATCGCGATTGCGCTGCTGGCAGCCGGCGTTGCGATGGCGCAAAGTTATCCGACCAAAACTGTCCGCTTCATCGTGCCCTGGCCGCCGGGCGGCGGCGCCGACGTGCTGTCGCGCATTGTCAGCCCCAAGCTTGCCGAATCTCTGGGCCAGCAGGTTGTCATCGACAATCGCGGCGGCGCCGCGGGCAATATCGGCGCGGAGATGGCGGCGAAGTCGCCGCCGGACGGCTACACGATCGTGTTCGCGTACGCGGGCACGCACGCGATCAACCCCAGCATCTACAGCAAGATGCCGTTCAAGGAGAGTGATTTCGCGCCCATCATCTGGACTGCGGAAGTACCGCAAGTGCTTGTCACCCATCCATCGCTTCCCGTGAAAAACGTGAAAGACGTTATCGCGCTCGCCAAGGCGAAGCCCGAGCAGTTGAGCTATGGCTCCAGCGGCAGCGGCGCGATGAACCATTTGACCGGCGCGCTGTTCACGATGATGACGAACACCAAAATTACGCACGTGCCGTACAAGGGTGGTGGGCCGGCGGCTATCGCGTTGCTTTCCGGCGAGATCAGCATGATCTTCGGCGAGCCGGCGACCGTCGTGCAGCAGATCAAGGCCGGCAGAGTGCGCGCGATCGCCGTCACCAGCAGCAAGCGCGCCATGGCGCTGCCCGATCTACCCACGATAGCAGAGAGCGGCGTGCCCGGTTACGAAGTGACGTCGTGGAACGCGATACTCGCGCCGGCCGGCACGCCCAAGGACATCATCGTGCGGCTCAACGGCGATCTCAACAAAATCATCGCCGCGCCCGACATGAAGCAGCGCATGATAGACAACGGGTTCGAACCCGTAGGCGGCACGCCGGAAAAAGCCGCTGACAAAATCCACAGCGAAATCCAGAAGTGGGCGCCGGTGGTGAAGGCGGCGGGGATCAAGGTCGACTAGTAGGTAGTTCAGTTCAAAACATTGGAGCCGCAGATAGACGCAGATACACGCGGATAAGGTCAAGATCAAAAGTCTTTTGGCTATATAGTTTTCATCTGCGTTTTATCCGCGCTTATCTGCGGCTCAGAATCGCTTGAGGAATAGAGCAATGGCTGATTCCATGGGCCTGCTGGTGGCCGGATTTAATTTCTCCCCGGTTGCTGCAGATGAATTTAACGCGTGGTACGACACCGAGCATGTGCCCGAGCGCCTGCGCGTTAAAGGTTTCATCAACGCGCAGCGCTGGCTAGGCGCCGACGATCCGCAGGTTTCGATCGCGACTTACGATCTGGACACGCTCGCAGTGCTGAAAAGTCCCGCATATACGGCGATCGCGGGGCCGAATCTTTCGCCATGGTCAAAGCGTATCGTCGGCAGGGCTCAGCGTATTTGCCGTGTCGAAGCGACTCAGCTCGTGCCCGGGCGCGTTGCGGCGCCCGCCGATGCGGCAGCGATGCTAATGGTCGCCATGAACGTCGCCGCAGAGGCGGAGGCCGAATTCAACGCGTGGTACAACGAAGAGCATCTGCCCGCGCTGGCGGCGGTCGCCGGCTGCACCTGCGCGCGCCGCTTTCAAATGGAGGGCGGCAAGTATAAGTACGTGGCGCTCTATAACTTGAGCGCGCCTGAGGTGCAGGCGACGGCGGCGTGGAAAAAAGCCGTGGAGACACCTTGGACCGCGAAGATGCGTCCGCATTTTCGCGACATGCTGCGTCTAGTGCTGCGGCGCTATGCGCCTAAGGGCAAATAGTTTTATCGCGGCACTCGCCGCGTGCGCGTTCGTTTTGATCGCGCTGCCGGCGGCGGCCCAGTATCCGGCGAAGCCCATACGCATCATCGTGCCGCTCGCGCCTGGCGGTCCGACAGATCTGCTTGCGCGAACGGTCGCGCAAAAACTTTCGGAGGCGTGGGGCCAGCCGGTGGTCATCGACAATCGCGCCGGGGCCAACGGCGTGGTTGGCTGCGAAATCGTGGCGAAGAGCGCGCCGGACGGCTATACGTTATTGATGGGCACGAGCGGCACGCACGGCATTAATGCGAGCCTTTTCCCGAAGCTGCCCTACGACACCGTCAACGATTTCGCGCCTATCGCGCGGCTGGGCGTTGCGCCTTATGTGCTCGTCGCGCATCCGTCATTGCCGGTGCGGAGCGTGTCCGAGCTCGTCAAACTTGCGCAGGCGAGGCCAGGCCAGATAACGATAGCCGCCGGCGGCAGCGCATCGCATCTCGCCTCTGAATTGTTCAAGAGCATGGCGCATATAGATCTGCTGCTGGTTCCTTACAAAGGCAACTCGCTGGCCGTCACTGCGGTGATGAGCGGGGAAGTATCGCTCGTCTTTGGCAACATCGCGCAGTCGCTGCCGCAAGTGACGGCCGGGCGCATACGCGCGCTGGGCGTGACTAGCGCGCGCCGCTCGTCAGTCATGCCGAACGTGGCGACAATTGCGGAATCCGGTGTGACGGGGTTCGATACCTCGACTTGGTACGGCCTGCTCGCGCCGGCGGGCACGCCGCGCCCGGTGGTAGACAAGTTGAATGGCGAGGTCGTGCGCATCTTGCAACTGCCGGACGTGCGCGAGCGCCTATCCGCCGAAGCGTTCGAGCTGCCGGCCGATACGCCCGATCAATTTGCCGCGGTGATCAAGTCTGAAATGTCGCGCTGGGCCAGGCTCGTGAAGGACACCGGCGCGCGCGTCGAGTAGAGCAAACGGGAGGTGCTACCATAGAAATAATCACCGGCGCCTGCCGGTGTCCAGTTTGTTCGTTCAACCCCCGGGAGTATCAAGATGCCATCCGAATTGTTCAACAAGGGTCTCGCCGTGCGCAAGGAAGTGCTGGGCGAGGCGTACGTCGAAAAGTCAATCAAGGGTGCGGATGAGTTCGCGCTCGCCATGCAGGAATTCGCGACCGAAGCGGCGTGGGGCTCGATCTGGACGCGCCCGGGGCTGCCGCGCAAGACGCGCAGCCTGCTCAATATCGCAATGCTGACGATCATGAACCGCCCGCACGAGTTGAAACTGCATATTCGCTCCTCGTTCACTAACGGCGTGACCAAGGACGAAATCAAGGAAGTCCTGCTCCAGGTGGCCGCGTATGCGGGCGTGCCGGCGGGCATCGACGGTTTCCGGCTGGCGCGCGAAGCGTTCGCGGAGATGGACGCGGCAAAGAAGTGATCTTGCAAAGTGCGGACGCGGCAAAGAAGTGATCTTGCAAAGTGCGGACGCGGCAAAGAAGTGATCTTGCGAAGTGCGGACGCGGCAAAGAAGTGATCTTGCGAAGTGTGGACGCCGCAAAGAAATGATTTTACGAAGTGCGGAAGCAGCGAAGCAGTGATGCGCAATCGCGCCGTCTGGCGCTGAAGCTCGATGTCGATACGCTATGTTCTCGCGCTAACGCTGTTCAGCATGACCGGCGTGCGCGCGGGACGCGTGCTGCTGGCGCTTTACGCGCTGCACCTTGGCGCGCAACCCGTAGCGGTCGGCGTGCTGGCTGCGACCTTCTCCGTGCCGCCGATGCTGTTGTCGCTGCTCGCGGGCCGCTTCGCGGACCGCTTCGGTTCGCGCTGGCCGCTGATCATAGGCGCGGGCGGCGGCACATGCGGCATGCTGGTGCCCTATCTCATGCCCGGTATGCCGGCTTTGTTTGTCGCCGCGGCGATGAACGGCTTCGCATTCACGTTCGTCAATGTCGCGCAGCAGAACCTGATTGGCTTATTGAGTTCGCCGGCAGAACGGCCGCGCAATTTCAGCAACTTCAGCCTGGCGCTCGCCGTCGCGAGTTTCATAGGGCCTCTCATGGTCGGTTTTTCGATCGACCACGCCGGCTACGGCCAGGCCTGTCTTTACATCGTAGCGGTTTCGCTCGTGCCGGTCGTCCTGCTTGCCGTCAAGAAGATCGGCGTCGCCGGCGCGAATACCGAATCCGCTGCCACAAGCAGTCTGCTCGATGCACTGAAGAGGCCGGGCGTCTGGCGCGTGCTCGCCACCAGCAGCCTGGTCGTGACCGGCATCGACATGTACCAGTTTTACCTGCCGATCTATGCCCATTCGATCAGCCTGTCCGCGTCCATTACCGGCGTCGTGCTGGCGACGTTTTCGGCGGCGGCTTTCGTGGTGCGCCTCATCATGTCGCGGCTGCTCAAATTCTGGAGCGTCGAAAAGCTGCTGGCGATGTCGTTTTTCGTCGGGGCAGCCAGCCTCATGCTGGTGCCGCTGTTCCATAACGCATGGGTGCTGGCCCTGACGTCGTTCATGTTCGGCATGGGCATGGGCTGCTGCCAGCCCATTACTATGATGTTGACATTCAGCGGTTCAGCCGAGGGGCGGTCGGGCGAAGCTCTCGGGCTCCGTCTGACCGTGAATCACCTGACAAGGGTGGTCTGTCCGGTGATTTTCGGCGTAGTTGGCTCATTATTCGGTCTTTTCGCGGTTTTTTGGGGTAATGCAGCTTTGCTCGGGACGGGCGGGTTCATTACTGGTGCCCGAGCGGCTAAACCGCCGACTGCCCGCTGAAGGCCTGTCAACTGACCGCTGGGAGGCGCGTTATAGGGTTCATCCGGAATACCGGATACATTAACCAATGGAGAGAACAACATGAACAAGCTGTTAGCCACCCTGATCGCCTTTGCATTTGCCGGCGTTGCCCTGACCGCGACCGCGGCCGACATGGCCAAGGACACCAAAGCCGCCCCGGCACCTGCGAAAGCAGAAGCCCCCGCCAAAGCGGAAGCGCCGAAAGCGATGACCAAAGAAGAGAAAAAAGCCGCGGCCGATGCGAAGAAAGTAGCCAAAGCCGAAGCGAAAGCCAAAGCCAAAGCCGACGCCGCCGCGAAGAAAGAAGCGAAAGCCAAAGCCAAAGCCGATGCGAAAGCCGCCAAAGCAGGCGCGAAGGCCGACAAATCCAAAGCCGACGCTTCGGCCGATGCGACCAAGACCAAAGCTGACGCCAAAGCCGACGTGACCAAAGCGAAAGCCGACGTCAAAGCGGACACGATGAAGAAGTAATTTTCTTCAGATCGCGGCAGTCTCGCGCGATCGATTCAAAAAGGCGGGGGCTTCCCCCGCCTTTTTGTTTGTACGGCCGTTACGTGATGCCCGCGACGTTATTGTAATGAGGTGGCGCGGTTGCTAATATCGCGCGTTTCGCGCCTATTCTCGAGAGAATTCAAACCATGAAAGCATTGGTCGTCAGAAAATTCGGCGCGTCCGACACGCTCAAAGTCGAAGAGTGGAACGTGGCGGCGCCGGCTGCCGGCGAAGTCCTGGTCGACGTGCATGCGGCCGGGATCAATTTTCCCGATTTGCTGGTCATCGACGGCAAGTATCAATTCCTGCCGCCGCTGCCGTTCGTCCCGGGCAAGGAATGCGCGGGCGTCGTCAAGTCCGTCGGCGAAGGGGTCACCACGCCGAAGCCGGGCGAACGTGTGCTGGTGCAGGTCGAGTACGGTGCGTACGCGCAACAAGTCGTGACCAAGGCTGTCAATTGTCATGTAGTGCCCGCCGCGATTAGCTTCCCTGAAGCCGCGGCGATGGGGCTCACTTACAACACGGCGCATTTCGCGCTGGTTGAACGCGCTCAAATGAATCCGGGAGAAATCGTTTTGGTCACCGGCGCAGCCGGCGGCGTGGGCCTTGCCACTGTGCAGGTGGCGAAAGCCCTGGGCGCGGTAGTGCTTGCCGCCGTGAGCACGCCCGACAAAGCGGCTGCGGCAAAGGCCGCCGGCGCCGATCACGTTATAGATACC
Organism: Betaproteobacteria bacterium; assembly: GCA_025363575.1. Next base: position 31,568 of record JANYDM010000172.1, read on the forward strand.
AGCGTTGCGGACTTGCGCGAGAAATTGCGCGAGCAGGTATTTGCGGCGGTGGGCAAGCGCGGCGTCGATATCGTAGTGGACAATGTCGGCGGCGATATATTTGACGCTTGCATGCGCGCCATCGCCTGGTGCGGGCGCATTGTGATCGTCGGCTTCGCCGGCGGGCGCATCCCCGAAATCAAGGCCGGCCATCTGCTCGTCAAGAACATCGCCGCGGTCGGCCTGCAGTTTAGCGACTACCGCGATCGCGAGCCGGAAAAATGCCGGGCCGTGCGCCAGCAGCTATTCGATCTTTACAGCGCGGGCAAATTGAAGCCGCACGTGATGGCGACGTTTCCGCTCGAGCGCTATGCCGAGGCCCTGGCGCTTGTCAAAGGCCGCAAGGTCATCGGCAAAGTGGTGCTGACGACAGAGTAGCGCGCAGCCTCAGGCGGCGGCGCGTCGGAAGTGCAGCACCATCGTGACCCCGGCGATAATCACGCTTATCACGAACCCGCCGCCCAGCAGCAGGAGCCAGAAGTTGTCGAGGTGCGCCGGCACGCGAGTATTCGCGTTGACGACCAAGCGGTGCAGGCCAGCGAAAAATAGTGGCGGCACAATGCCAGTCATGAGCGCATGGCACTCCAGATAGGCGAGCATCTGCGCACGGCGTTCCGGCGTCGCCAGCCAGTAATCGCGGCGCGGAATGTTGATGAAGCGCGTCAGGACACGCGGCAGCCAGATCTGAAACACGACGACGATCGCCGGGATCAGGAGCGTCAAGGCCGTCATCAACAAGCAATAGGCATCCCGCGGCATGTGACTGTTCGCGCTGCCGTCGAGCGCGAAATGCGACGCCAGCGGATCAGGCAACCGGGCCGCCGTCAGTAAAATATAAGCCGCGCAACCCGTCACGCTTGCAGCGAGCAGCCAGCGCAAGCCTGAGTTAGACATGGCGCACCAAGTTCATTTCGCCCGAGGAAATGCGCCAACCAGCGCGGCGCCGGCATCGCTTGCGTTTTCGATATGCATGATCGCATCGGCCAGCCTGTCTGCCGCGGCGCGCGTGGCGCCTACGCCGAATTCCAGGCAGTCGCGGAATTTCGCGAGTAATTCGTCTTCGCTCATGGGTTCCTGCGGGCTACCCTTCACGGTGTCGCTTCTAACTTCGACGACGCGGCCGTCGTTGAGCGTTACGGTGACGCGCGCCGGCTCAATCGCGGTGGGATCGATCGCCGGATCGTCGAACGCGCGGACTTTGCCGGCGAGCGCGACAATCGCGGGGTCCTTGATGGCCGCGGGCAGAAAGCTGCGGAGATCGACGCGCGCATCGGTTAACGCCCGCGCGAATGTATAGGCCGCGTTGAACTGGGCGTGCACTACCGAATCGCGTCTGACATCATAGGGCTCGCCGACAGTGAGCCAGTTGACGTTGCCCATGCCGATTTCGACTGCCTTGACATCGGCGGGCTTGACGCCCTGTTCGCGCAACTTAATGCCGAGACCGATCGGCGTGTGATTGCAGCGGCAGCACGGATACGGCTTGAAGCTGTATTCCGCTACGCGCCAGTGCTTGCCGAGGTCTTTGGTAATCAATTCGGTCTTGACCTCGTCGCGCTCGTAGAGCGCGAACAGGCCTGCGTTGCCTTCGAGCGGCCGGCGCGTGCCGGTCAAACCATCGGCGGCGAGGAATGCGCCCAGCACGGCCGACCGCGCGGCAAATCCCGCCCCGAGGCGTTTCGACAGCACGCCGTCGCGCATGCTCTGCGCCGAGCCGCTCGTCTGGTGGAATGCCATGCCGAGCGCGTTGCGCATGCCCTCCGCGTCGAGCTTCAGCAAGCTCGCCGCGCCGAGACTCGCCGCGGGGGTGCCGAACACCATGGTCGGATGCCAGCCTTTGCCGAGACTGTTGTAGCACGCGAGCCCGAGCCGCGCGTGCAGCTCGG
>JANYDM010000186.1 GCA_025363575.1 Betaproteobacteria bacterium
GAAGGTGTACGGCCCGCCGCCGATCAAGCAGGTGACGGCCGCATTGTTCGAGCGCGATGGCGCATTCGGCCCGGACTTAATCGCGCGCACCGAGAACCTCTGCAGCGTGGCGATTTACTGGGCGCGTGGCGGCGAAGGCGAGCGCAAGAAACCGCAGCCCGAGGTGAGCGAATTGAAGCCCAACGACGTGGTGCAGGGCAATGGCTGGCAGGTCACGACGACCGGCGTCTCGCATTTCGGCCCACAGCTTATTTCGTACGGCTTTCGCCTCGATACGCCGCAAGGCTCGATCGTCTACTCGGGCGACAGCGGACCTTGCGCCTCGATGACGCGGCTCGCCAAAGACTGCGATGTGCTGCTGCATATGTGCCACTATATTTCTGGCACCGAGCTCAACGCGGAATTTGCGCAGTCGTGCATGGGACACCGCGAACTTGCGCAGCTCGGCAAAGAGGCCAACGTCAAAACCGTGGTGCTGAGCCACGTGACCGAGCAAATCGACCAGCCGGGCGTGCGCGAGCGCGTGCTGCGCGAGATGGCGGAAATCTACCAAGGCAATCTGATTTTTGGCGAGGACCTGATGGAAGTGCCGGTTAAGGGGCCGGCCGCCGCCAAACTGATGTAGTTCAACCGCTATTTCGAGGTTCTTATGATCCGCATTCTGATGCTATTGACGCTCTCGTTGGCGGTGCCCGCGCTGGCGCAGGAAACCAAAGAAGTCCGCATCGTCCAGCAGTTCGGGCTTTCATACCTGCCGCTGCACCTCGCGGTGGAGCAGAAGCTGATTGAAAAGCACGCGCGCGCCGCGGGGCTCGGCGACATCACGGTGACCTTGTCCAAGCTGGGCAGCGGTGCGGCGGTGAATGACGCGTTGCTCTCCGGCAGCGTCGACATCGCGCTCGGCGGCACCACGGTGCTGATGACGATCTGGGACAAGAGCAAGGGTGGCCGGGGCGACATCAAGGGCATGATGGCGTTCTGCGATACGCCGATGGTGATTACGACCATCGATCCGCGCATCAAGTCGATCCGCGACTACCGCGAAGGCGACCGCATCGCGATGACCGCCGCGCGAGGCACGCATCACTCCATTTCGCTGCAGATGGCGGCAGCCAAGGAATTCGGCATGGAGAATCGCACCAGGCTCGACAACCTGACGGTGGGCATGTCGCATCCCGATGCGATGATTGCGCTGCTCTCCGGAAACCACGAGGTCAAGTCGCATTCGGCGACCGTGCCGTTCCTGCAGCAGGAACTCGCCGATCCCCGCGTGCATGTCGTGCTCAATTCCTACGACGTCGCCGGCGGGCGGCACACGCTGATCGTGGCTTACAACACGACGAAATGGAAAACCGAGAATCCCAAGACCTACCTGGCGGTGGCCGCGGCGTTCGAAGAAGCGATGAAAATCATCAATGCCGACAAGCGCGCCGCCGCCGAGGTGTACCTGCGCGCCGAGAAAAGCAGGTTCACGGCTGACGAGGTGCACAAGATGCTGCTCGACGAGAACGCGATCTATTTTTCGCCGACGCCCAGCAAGGTCATGGTGTGGTCGGACTATATGAGCAAGGTCGGCCTGCTGACGAACAAGGCCGCGAGCTGGCGGGATTATTTCTTCGAGAACACTCACGCCAAGCCCGGCAGCTAGCGGTACGGGGCGGGCGATTTGAAGCAACGGCGGAAAGCAGCGGCATGACGCGATTCTCGCTGTGGTCGCTCGCCGCGCACGCTTTGTCCGGACATAACAACTGGACACCGCACTGGCGCGCGGCCCGACCCAAAAAAAGCTATGACGTAGTGATCGTCGGCGGCGGCGGGCACGGCCTGGCTACCGCCTACTATCTGGCGAAGAACCACGGCATACGCAACGTAGCGGTGCTCGAGAAAGGGCCCATAGGGCTGGGCAACACCGGACGCAACACGACGGTGGTGCGTTCGAACTACATGTGGGACGACAGCGCGCACTTGTACGAGCATGCGCTGAAATTGTGGGAGGGCTTGAGCCAGGAACTCAACTTCAACACGATGTTCAGCCAGCGCGGCGTCGTCAATCTTGCATTCACGCGCCACGAACTCAATGAAATGGAGCGACGCGCGTCTGCCATGCATTTGAACGGCATCGATTGCGAGCTGCTGACGCCGCGGGAAGTAAAGCGCTGGGCGCCATTGCTGAATACCGACCCGGGCTGCCGCTATCCGGTGCTCGGCGGCATCGTGCAAAGGCGCGGTGGCAACGCACGCCATGATGCGGTCGCGTGGGGTTATGCGCGCGCCGCCAGCGCGCTCGGTGTCGACATCATCGAAAACTGCGCTGTCACGGGCATTCAGTGCGACGACGGTCGTGTAACCGCAGTCGAGACTACGCAAGGGACCATCGCGGCTGGACGTGTCGGTGTTGTCGCGGCAGGCCATAGCGGCGTCGTGATGGGCATGGCGGGCATCAAGCTGCCGATTCAGAGCTATCCACTGCAAGCGCTCGTATCTGAACCGGTCAAGCCGGTTTTTCATACCGTGCTGATGGCGGGGCTCGTGCATGTGTACTTGAGCCAGTCGGACAAAGGCGAGCTCGTGATCGGCGCGGCGCGCGACGGGTATGTTTCGTATGCGCAGCGCGGCAGCTTCAATTTAATTGAGGAGCAATTGCGCGCATTGCTCGAACTATTTCCGACGTTCAGCCGTTTGCGCATGATGCGGCAGTGGGCGGGCATCGTCGATTGCGCGCCGGATGCAAGCCCCATTATCGGCAAAACGCCGGTCGATAATCTGTTCGTTAATTGCGGCTGGGGCACCGGGGGGTTTAAGGCGACGCCCGGGTCAGGCTGGGTGTTCGCGCATACGCTCGCGCACGGCGAGCCGCACGTGCTCAACAAGAACTTCAGTCTCGAGCGATTTGCGAGCGGGCGCCTGATCGACGAAGCGGCCGCCGCCGGGGTTGCGCATTGAAAAGCAGGCTTGAGGATTGAGGAGCGAGGTTTCAGGCTCTCGAAATTGGTTTCTTCAATCCTCAATCCTGAAGCTATGCTGCTAATTCCCTGCCCATACTGCGGTCCGCGCAACGACGCTGAATTTACGCCGGGCGGCGAGGCGCATATCGCACGCCCCGATCCCGCTGCGAGCGACCGGCAATGGGGCGAGTACCTGTACTTCCGCAAAAACATCAAGGGTCCGCAATTCGAACGCTGGTTTCACGCGCACGGCTGCCGCCGCTGGTTCAATGTCTCACGCAACAGCGTGACCCACGAAGTAAACGCCGTCTACCAAATGGGCGCCTCTGCGCCGAAGGCGTTTGATCCACGGCCGCCGGACGTCGCATGAGCGTCCATGCATATCGGCTGGCGTTCGGCGGGCGCATTGATCGCAGCAGGCCGCTCAGCTTCACTTTCAACGGTTCAACTTTCCAGGGGTATGCGGGCGATACGCTCGCGTCGGCGCTGCTTGCCAACGGCGTGCGACTCATAGCGCGCAGTTTCAAATATCACCGGCCGCGCGGCATCGTGAGTGCGGGACCGGATGAACCGAACGCGCTGGTACGCATCGGCCGCGGGGCACGCGCTTTGCCCAATTTGCCGGCGACGATGGTGGAATTGTATGAGGGGCTTGAAGCGGAGAGCATCAATTGCTGGCCAAGTGTCGGGTTCGATTGTGGCGCCGCGCTCAACCTGTTCTCGCGCCTGCTGCCCGCCGGCTTCTATTACAAGACCTTCATGTGGCCGCGCGGCGCATGGATGTGGTACGAAAAATTTATTCGCAACGCAGCGGGACTCGGCCGCACGCCCGACGCGCGCGATCCCGATCGCTACGAAAAGCGTTTCGAACATTGCGACGTGCTCGTGATTGGCAGCGGGCCCGCGGGAATGGCTGCGGCTCTCGCGGCGGGCGACGCGGGCGCGCGCGTGGTGCTGGTTGAAGAGCGCGCGGAAGTCGGCGGCCAGCTCACGTACAGTAATGGCATCGTCGACGGTGTTGCCGCGGGCGCCTGGCGGCGCGTGGCACGCGCCAGGCTCGCGGAGATGGCGGAAGTGCGCGTGCTGACACGGACGACTGCAACCGGTTACTACGACCACAATCTGGTAACGCTGCTCGAACGTGTCAGCGATCATTTGCCGCCGTCGCCCGCGGGCGAGCTGCGCCAGCGTTTATGGAAGGTACGCGCAAAGCAGGTGGTCGTCGCCAGCGGTGCAAACGAGCGCTCGCTCGTGTTCGCCAATAATGATTTGCCCGGCGTGATGCTGGCGAGCGCGGTGCATCGCTACGCCGCGCAGTATGCAGTGCGTTGCGGCACGCGCGCCGTGGTGTTCGCGAACAACGACAGCGCGTACGAAGCCGCGCTTGCACTGGCGGATGCCGGCGTCGAAATTGCGGCGCTGGTCGACTTACGCGTGCAACCCGGCATGCACGCGGTGCGCGGGTTGAGCGTGCGTGCGGGTCAGGCAGTGATCGCCGCGAGAGGATCGAAATTCGTTACCGCCGCTGATATTGCATCGATCGATCAAGCGACTGGTCAGATAACAGGGCCGATCGAAACCGTCGCGTGCGATCTGATCTGCGTGTCCGGCGGCTGGGATCCCGCCGTGCATTTGTTTTCGCAGTCGGGTGGCAAGCTTTATTACGATGACATACAACACTGTTTCGTGCCAGGTGTCGCCGCGCAGTCCACGCATGTGGCAGGCGCGGCGAATGGGGCGTTCACGCCGGGTGATTGTGTCGCCCAGGGGTGCGCCGCAGGCATGGCCGCGGCGCGTGCGGCTGGCTTCGACGTGATAGCGCCTGCTGTGCCGCCGCACGCGAGACTCGATGTGCATGCGCTATGGGAAATCCCGGCCCTGAGCGCGAATGCAAAAAAGTTTGTCGATCAGCAAAGCGATGTCACGGCGAACGATCTCGCGCTGGCCGCGCGCGAGGGCTATGTCTCGGTCGAGCACGCCAAGCGTTACACGACGACCGGCATGGGTGTTGATCAGGGCAAGATAGGCAACATCACGGCATTCGGCATTCTCGGCAGTGCAACCTCGCGCAGCGTGCCCGAAGTTGGCACGACGACTTTCCGCCCGCCTTACGTGCCGGTCACCATCGGCGCCCTGGCGGGACGCGAGATCGGAGCACTGTTCGAGCCGGTGCGCGCCACGCCGGTCACGGACTGGCATAGCGCACATGGCGCGGTGTTCGAGCCGGTCAGTTTGTGGCGGCGTCCGCAGTATTACGCGCAGCACGGCGAGGACATGCACGCGGCGGTCGAGCGCGAATGTCTGGCAGTGCGCAATCACGTCGGCATTCTCGACGCATCGACGCTCGGAAAAATAGAAATTCGCGGACGCGACGCGTTGAAGGTGCTCAATATGGTCTACACGAACACTTGGGACAACCTTGAGATCGGCGCATGCCGGTACGGGCTCATGCTGCGTGAAGACGGCATGGTGTTCGACGACGGCGTGACGGCTCGGCTCGGTGAAAACCATTACCTGATGTCGACGACGTCGGGCGGCGCCGATGGCGTGGTCAACTGGCTCGAAGAATGGCTGCAATGCGAGTGGCTCGGCTGGCAGGTTTATGTGACGCCGGTCACCGCGAACTGGGCGACGCTGTGCGTGACCGGCCCGCACGCGCGCACGCTATTGCAAAAGTTGCCCTGCGATATTGACTTCACGTCGGCGGCGTTTCCGCACATGACGATTCGCGCCGGCACGCTTGCCGGTGTGCCCGCGCGCATTGCCCGCGTGAGTTTTACCGGCGAGCTCTCCTACGAAATCAACGTGCCGGCGCGCTACGGCCTTGCGTTGTGGGAAATGCTGATGCGCGAGGGCGCCGCGCTCGGCATCACGCCACTGGGTACCGAAGCATTGCACGTGCTGCGCGCCGAGAAGGGATTCATCGTCGTCGGTCATGACACCGACGGCACGGTGACGCCGCACGATCTGGGCATGAGCTGGATCGTCGGCAAGAACAAAGCGGACTTCCTCGGCCAGCGCGGGCTCAGGCGCAGCGACAGTGCGCGCGCCGGGCGCAGGCAATTGGTCGGTCTATTGACCCATGACGCGCAGACGGTGCTGGTCGAAGGCAGCCAGGTCATTCACGCGCAAGACGCTGCGCGCATCCATCGTCCACCCGTTCCGATGGCAGGTTATGTTACGTCCAGCTATATGAGCCGCGCGCTCGGGCGCTCGATTGCAATGGCGCTGATTGAGGACGGGCGCAATCGCATGAACGAGGAAGTCGCGGTCGTCGTGCACGGCCGGGTGGTGCCTGCGCGCATCGTCGAACCACGGTTCTACGATATCAAGGGAGAGCGCCTCCATGCCTGAAACCTTGCGCGCGCGCACCGCGCTTGGCAGCGCCGCGGGCAGTGAATTGCGCGCGCATGGTTTGCCCGCGCACATCGTGCTGCGGGAACTGCCGCCGTCCGCAATGATAGACGTGCGACTTGATCCAACGAATGCGGCAATGCTCGATGCAACACAAAAAGCAACCGAGCTTGATTTGCCGCTGGCGCCAGGAAAATTCAGCGCACACGGCCAGCGCAGTGCGCTGTGGTTCGGTCCGGACCAGTGGCTGATCATCGCGCCGTCCGCCGAGGCGGCTTCGCTCGTGCGCTCGCTCGCGGCGACTGCGGGCTCGGCAGTCGACGTCAGCGATCTGCGCGCCGAATTCGAGTTGGCGGGGCCGTTGGCGGCCGACGTTCTGCGCAAGGGTTGCGGTATCGATCTGCACCCGCGTGTGTTCCGGCCGGGCGATTGCGCGTTGACGACGCTGGCGCGCGTGCGCATTGCGTTGCGCCAGACCGATGAGCGACCCGCCTATCGGCTGCTGGTCGAGCGCAGCGTCGCGCCGTATTTGTGGGACTGGTTGATCGATGCAATGACGGAATTTGTCGGCGCGTAACGACCGCGCAAACCACCAGGGCGCCGGACATCCAACAGAGCTGGTTTATTCTCCGCGCACTGATCGATGCGCTATTTGCCGCATGCGCATGCGCATCGCACGTCGCGCGTCGCGGCAAAATCTTATCCGACCAAACCGGTGCGCGTCATCGGCCCGTAGGGTACTGACAGCGGAGCGCGTCGATACCTCAGCGCGAACGGGTGACGGACTTGAGCGACCTTTTGTTAATCGGCGCGTACGCCGGCCGCTTTGATGATGCGGCCGGATTTTTCAGCGTCGGCGCGAATCACCGCCGCGAAGCGCTCCGGCGTGCTCGGCAGCGCGTCG
>JANYDM010000194.1 GCA_025363575.1 Betaproteobacteria bacterium
TGTGGAAGGGGAGAACGCAGCCCGTATCATCGAGCAATCCAAGGAATTCTCCGCACTAAAGCAGCATTACGCGGGTTAACCAATGTTTCCCCAATTTGGGGGCATTTTCTTTGACCCGAGTTTCCATTTCCCTGATGGCGAGCAGGGAGAAAAGCTATTCATCATCCTGGGTTTGTCTCCTGCCGACGATTATGTCGTCGCCCGAACCACTTCAAATCCTACCCATAAAAGTTGGAAGTATGGTTGTCACAACGACGAACCTGAGCCGAGCTTTACCATCCCGGTTTCATATGGCGTGTTCCCTAAAGACACGTGGGTGTGTCTCGATTATCTCAAAGACTTTGACGCCCAAGAGTTCAACAAAAAAGTGACTGACGGTCAAATCATCCGAAAGGGTGAAATGCCCATTAAGATACTTAAGGAATTGATGGCATGCGCTGCAAGTAGTCAAGACGCTACGCGAATGCAGGAGAAGGTGTTGCGCGATACGCTTGGAGAAATTGGCTAGGGCTGTGCCTTTGGAGAGTGGGGAGCGTCATGCCAATTCAATCGATCGTGTCAGCCATCCGCACAGCACGAAGTTAGGTGTCCTCATGAGCGAAGCGCGCGCGATGGTAGAGGTCTTGATTGAGGAAGGAATTGCGGCGCGTTCACACTTTCAAGTGTGGTGGGTGCTCCGAAAATTGGCGATCCCACGATTCCTACCCACCATGAACAACCTGGAATACGTGGATTTCTTTCATGCCTCAAATGCTGGGCACTACAAGCTTTACATCTTGGCATTGTCAAAGATATTTGATCGAGATGACCGGGTAGCGGGACTTCGTGAGCTCCGGCGTGCTCTGAAAGACGAAGGGCGAAATGATCTTGGCCAGTACATCGGGTCGCAGTTGAACCCTTTTCGTGCTCGTATTACGGCGATTACGAGCATTCGGAGCCAGTCGTTGGTCCACAATGAGCGCACACTGCCGCGCGCCAAGGTGTACAAGATCAACGGAATCACGCCGAATCAGATTCGTACGCTAATCGACAAGACATGTGACACAATCAACTACGTGGCACGTGAGCTAGGCATTTCCAATACGATATTCGAAAGTGATCGTGGTGAACGAGCGACGATTCGAATGCTGGAGACACTTGAACGCGGGAACACCTAGCTCTGTGACGTAATTGTGACGTGACAGGCCCGCGTTATATTGTTTGTGCCTTGAGTGACATTGGTTTGTGAATTGGCAAGCATTGCAAGCGACTGATTTAACAACAGTCTCGTTTTACAGCTACCACTTTTAATCCGTTGGTCGCGAGTTCGAATCTCGCACCGCCTACCATCGCGCAGGGGTCAGTCACAGGCTGGCCCCTTTTTTTTGGGCCCTCACGCTTCGGCGCCAATCTCCGCTGCGAAGCGGCCAAGTCTGCAATAATAAGAACACGCAGTCTTTCACACCACACCACATCACGGCGGGGCATGTCATGAAAATGCATGGCCGCAAGACGGAAACCTCCGGAAGCCAGCGCGATATGCAGCTGCGCGAACTTCAGGATGCCGTTTTTTCCGAAGCAGAGCTGATCGCGCTGGCCAAGAAGCACACGATTTTCGACTGGGCGGTGCAGGGGGCAGTTGACCCGCTGCTCGTCGCACGGGCGAAGGGCGTTTATTTCTGGACGGCCGACGGCAAGCGGTATCTCGATTTCAACAGCCAGTTGATGTGCGTGAATATCGGTCACTGCGACGAACGCGTGGTCAATGCCATCGCGCAGCAGGCCGCCGTGCTTCCTTACGTGAGTCCGTTTCTTGCCAGTGAGCCGCGGGCGCGGCTGGGCGCGATGCTCGCCAGGATCGCCCCCGGCGACATCGACACGTTCTTTTTCACAAGCGGCGGCGCCGAGTCGAATGAGCACGCCGTAAAAATCGCGCGCCGGTTTACCGGACGGCACAAGATACTGGCGCGCTACCGTTCGTACCATGGTTCAACGCTGGGCGCCATAACCCTGACCGGCGATCCGCGGCGCTGGGATTCCGGGCCGGGCATCCCCGGCGTCGTCCATGTGCTCGACCCGTATCACGGCATCGAGCGCGGCTGGGAGTCGGCCGCGGCCTCGCTCGCTATGCTGGACGAAATCATACGGCTCGAAGGCGCGCACACGATTGCCGCGTTTATCCTCGAACCCGTCACCGGCGCCAACGGGGTGCTCATTCCCCCCGACGGTTACCTCGAAGGCGTGCGCGAGCTGTGCACGAAATATGGAATCCTGATGATTGCCGACGAGGTCATGTGCAGTTTCGGCCGCACCGGCGCGTGGTTCGCGGTGGACCACTGGCAAGTCGTTCCCGACATCATCACGATGTCAAAAGGATTGACGAGCGCGTACGTGCCGCTCGGCGCCATCGGTCTGCGGCCGGCGATCGCCGCTCACTTTGGTGAAAAAATGTTCTCGAGCGGCCTGACTTATAACAGCCATGCGCTGGCCTGTGCGGCCGCGCTCGCCACCCTCTGCGTTTACGAGGAAGACGGGCTCATCGACAACGCGAAGCGGCTGGGCCAGGTGATGGCGGATCTTCACGCGTCGCTGGCCGCGCGTCATCCTTCGGTGGGCGCGGCGCGATCGATCGGCTTGTTCGGCGCAATCGAACTCGTGCGCAACAAGGCCACGCGGGAGCCGCTCGCGCCCTACAACGGTTCCGCAAAAGAGTTGACGGCGTTCATGCGGTTTCTCCGGCAGGAAGGGTTGTATACGATCAGCCGGGACAACCATTTCTTTACCAATCCGCCGCTCTGCATAACGGAGGAGCAACTGCGCGACGGTTTCGATGTCATCGATCGGGGACTTGCGATCGTCGATGAATGCGTGGCGTGACTGGCGAGCGTTAGGTCGCCGACGACATTCGCGCGTTCAGCATCTGTTCGATCCGGTCTGCAATCCGGTACACAAACACGTTTTTGTGAGCGAGCGGGCCGTAAAGATTCTCGGGGTGAGCCAGCATCATCGTATTGGCTTCGAAAACCAGTAATCGACCGTCCGCCATGATGGAAAAGTCGATTCCCGCATAATCAAGATCCAGCCGTTCAGCGATAGCGCGGATTGCCTGCAGGCCGGTGGCGCCGAGCACCGCCGCGGGGTCTTCCAGGAATTTCTTTTCCTCCGCCAGCTTCCACGGGTGCGACTCCATCTCCGCGGTGACGTAATGCACCATCCAATGCGGCGAGATCGCGAGGTGACACGGGTAAGGCTCGCGGTCGACAAATATGATTCGATATTTGCGGAACCACGAATCGGCCGAACGGAAATCGACGAAACGTATCGCGTACGCCGGGAGGGCTTGCGCGCGTCTTAGTTCTGCGAGCTCTGCAGCAGTTCGCACCAGCACGACGCCGTCGCCGCCGTGAGTATTCGCCGGCCTGACCAACAGCGGCGGCGCAGCGAAAATTGCGTTGTTCCAGTCCGCTTCTCTACCGACTCTGCACACCTCCGGCACGAGCAGACCCGGTATCCCGGCCAACAAGCGCGGCAGATTGTGACGCGCGGTCAGCCGGACCTTGTCAGGATGATTGAGCAGCGGTTTGGTGCACGCCTGGAGAAACCTGTCGAGCGGGCGGCTGACATCGCCCGTCATGTCGGGATCGCCCATGGCATTGAACACCAGGTCGTATTCCGGCAGATTATCCACCCGGTCGTTCGCAGCGTATTCCATCAACCAGGAGATGCGCGTATTGATATCCCCGGGAAATATGAATTCGATAGCCCAGGGCGATATGTTTCCCTTCCTGACGGTGCCCAGGATTAAAACGGCTCTGACCGGGTGGAGCGCCCGCTCGATGCTAAGCGATGCCGGATGAGCAGCGCTGTCGAAATATCGCTTCGCTTCCTGCAGATTGCCCGTTCTTAACGAGATTAGCGCCAGATTCTGATTGGCATCCACGTGCGCCGGGTCAATTGCGAGCGCCGCCTGATTCCACGTTACGGCTGCGGCGATGTCTTCTTTGATGAAGAAGGCCGCGCCAAGATTGGACATCGCAGGCGCGAAATCTTCCTGCATGGACAGCGCTGCCCTGAAACAGGCGATAGCGTCGTCGATTTTTCCCTGCCGCAAATAAACTGTGCCCAGGTCATTTTGCGCCGCGGCGAAGTCCGGTTCGAGCAGCAGTGCCTGCTTGAAACCGGCGGCGGCTTCCTCAAGCCTGCCGAGCGCCATCAGTGTCTTGCTCAGGCTGCGCCACGATTTGGCACCTTCGGCATTGAATGCGAGGTCGCGTCGGCAGGCCATCTCGAGCCCGGACAGGCGCTGCATTTCCTGGATTACTTTTTGCAGATCGTTATGCGCATCCTCGCAAAGCGGGTCTGCAAGCACGGCCGCGCGGAAGGAGGCCTCCGCCTGATGCGGTCGACCTGTCTTCGCGAAAACCATGCCGAGGTTGTTGTGAGCCGCGGCATAGTCAGGCATCAATGCGATCGCGTGCTGGAAAGATTCCTCGGCGTCGGACAGACGCCGCGTTTTTGCGAGGACTGAGCCGAGGGCGTTATGCGCCTCCGCGAAATCCGGCATCAGGTCCAGCGTGCGACGGTACGCCTGTTCTGCTTCGAATAGGCGCTTGGTATCTTGAAAAATAATGCCAAGGCTGTAGCAGGCCTTGGCGTCGTCCGGCGTCAACTCGAGTGCACGGCGCACAATCGCTTCAGCTTCGGGCAGGCGTTCCAGTTCCAGAAGGAAGCGGCCGAATTTCAAATGCGCTGCTGCTGAGTCTGGCGCGGATGCAAGTTCAGCACGGTACGCCGCTTCGGTTTCGCCGAGACGTTCTGTCGCCTCGAGCGCCTTTTCCAGGTTGACGCGTGCCTCGGCGAATTCAGGCTGCAGGTCGAGCGCTTGTCTAAAAGAAGTCGCAGCTGCCGAGGCGCGTCCGGCGCACGCCAGAATCGTTCCCAGTTTATTGTGCGCTTCGGCGTAATCCGGCTTCAAATCGATTGCCCGGCGATACGCGGCAGCTGCTCCCAATGGCCGGCTTGTTTCGGCAAGCACCAGCCCTAGATTGAAATGTGCGTCAGGGCTGCCTGCCTGCAACTTCGTCGCGAGCAGCAGCTCGGCTTCCGCGGCGGCATATTGCCTGGACTGCGCGTAGATGTAGCCCAGGTTGTTGCGGGCTTCCGCGCAGTTGGGCATGGCCGCGACTGCACGACGGGCTTCAGCTTCAGTTATCGAGGGCGCGCAACCTGCCACGGCACGCCCTGTCATTGCAGGCTCAATTGATGAGCCATCTCTTCGCGCGCGAAGACTGTTTTTCAGTTGTCTTAGCAGAGGCAGCAGCATTGTGTGCGATCGGAACGAGGCAAACCACGGGGCAGGCAGCCGGACACTTCCAAAATACCATCCGGTCTATTTGCCGCCTGGCCGGAAATGTTACCGTAAATTCCAATCAGGCAGCCTGTTTCATGGTTATGCCGTCTGTGTGATGCATAGTGCGACGTTTCGCCGGCGCATGAGCTGCAGCCGCCGGGTGGATGCGAGAGATAACGCTTTTTCCGCCATCTTTTCCATTGATCGAAAGCGTGCCGCGCCCGCCATACTTTGTCATCCCCAGTCAGGTGCGGGGCGCCAGCCGTGCCGGTAAATAACGAAGGCGCGGGACGTCTATCCCGCCGGAAAACACGAGGACTCCCGACCATGCGTATTTTTTCTGCAATGCTGATTGTGTTGTTTGCGTTTCATGTCCCCTTCGCCCGCGGCGAATCGACGGACGCCTGCCTGTCTGTTTTTGAGCAGGCCGAAGTGGAACAGACCGCGGTTGCCGGGTCGCCAGCACGCGATGTCGCAGGCGCAGGCCGCTTGTATTTCCATGCCGCGCCGGACAAACGCTGTCAGCTAAAATATCTGTTCGTTATTCCGGGCGACCGCGTCGAAGCCTATGCCGAGTTCGGTGATTTCACGAACGTGATCTACTGGAATGCAGCGAGCGGTGCCGGCACCGGCGGCTGGGTGCTCACCGCGCGTTTGAAAGAAATCGAGATTAACGCCGCGTACAAGACCGCAGCGCGCTAGCCCGCGACGACGATGCTGCGCTGCCCGCGCGCCGCAGCCCGCGGTTTCGATGCGATCGCCGCCACGGCGTCACGCGCCACGACTACGCGTACGCGGCCGGTGGCAACGTCAAAAATAATCCGCTGGTGCGCGCCCGTGTAAAAGCTCTCGGAAATTATGGGCAGCCTGCAGGCGCGCAACAGCGCGCGCACGGTTTCGCCGCTGGTTTGCCCGCTGTTGAGCGAAGGCACGCGGTCCATCCTCGTTTTGATTTCGCCACTGCCGCAGATGCGTGCCACGCAGTTGCCGGGGTCGACCTGCGCCCAGCGCAATGCCTGCAGCACCCGCTGCAAGCCTTCGGCAGCGTCGCGGCCATCGAGCCGCAGCGCGTGGCCGCCGTCATGGTTGACGCGCTCAAAATTCACGAGCACCCCGGTCTGCGGCGTGCGGTTCCACAGCGCGACAGCGATGCCCGATGCGAGGCTGGTTTCCATGCGGCAAGCGGCGCCACCCATGAAATAGCGGCCGGGCACTACAACGACATGGTCGACTCCCGGTGCGTGGCGCATGATTGGGCTGGCGGAATTGCTAACCTCCATTTTTACGGCCGCGCGGCCGTCGTCTTGAGGCATACATCCAAATTACAGTACTTATTGCGCTCTGTTCCGCGCCAGGCGCGCGCGCGAACAGGTTCAATATCGAGACTCCAATAGCCAGTGGAGGCTACGATGAAACGTGAAGACGTGAACGGCAATAACGGCAAACGGACCGCGCGCGAGCAGGTCCTGGCGTGGCGCGAGCTCGATCCGCCGCAGATCGAATGGGACGAAAGCGAAGTCTGCGCCATCGTCGACGACATGGTCGCGCGGCCGCGCTTCGACGATTGATCGCTGCGCGTATGTATGCAGACCTCACGCCGACGTATGCGCTGGCGCTGGAAGAAGGCGATCTGTATGCCGCCATGCTGGCGGCAAGATTGAACGGCGCCGTGGCGCCATTGACTGAGCCCGACGAAACTGAACTCGTTGGCTGGCCTCGCTAGATCCGCGTTCAGGACCCCGTGTAAGATTTTCTGACAATGTCATGTAGGCGAACGGCGAAATAGCGGGCGCACCGTAACAGTCCGTACCCCGCAAGTTCAGGGGCTTAGCGCATATCGACAGGTCAACTCGCCGGGCTTCCGCCGTCCCCGGATTATCAAGTTTCCCTCCCTTGCCGCCGATATTAAGTCCAGCGGCGGGCTGCGCCCAACGATTCTCATCATTGCACCGCAGGTCGCCCGCGCGTCGGCAGGAGGGCTTGCCACGCATCAGCACGGCAGTCCGCGGCAGCGGGCGAACGACAAGGTGATTATCATGAGATACGGATGCAAAAATTTAACGAGAGCGGGCGCCATCGTGGCATTTCTGATCGGCGGGCTCGCGTGGTCTGTCTTCGCGCACGCGGAGGACGGGATCAACACAGCGCCGGCGGCGCCGGCTTACGAGCAGCCGGTGCACCTGCCCGCTGCGAAAACGGGCGGTTTGCGGCGCGGCGAAGTGATACTGATTACCGAGGCCGGTGCCGAGCGCATGAAAACCCTGACATTGGCACAGCGGCCCGCGCCGAAATTGATGGCGCTATCGGATATCTGCAACACACACTAAGCCGCGCATTAAACGAGTGCGTGCGCACTGCTCTCCGCTGGCACTGAAGGCTCCACGGGTGGAGATTTGAAAAACCCCGCGCTCCCCAATTCGTGGACCAGCGCGCGATAGTCGCGCGCACCCGGACTGGCGGGCGCAAACGCAAAGATGTCCTTGCCGTGCATCGGGCTTTCCGCGAGGTTTACGTTTTCGACGATGCGCGTCGCGCACAAAGCCGCGCCATAGCGCTTTTTCAGCTCGTCGTAGACGGCGAACGAGAGTTTGCGCCGCGCATCGAAGCGGGTGACGACGACGCGCCGCTCGATGCGGCGGCCGAATTTTGTCTCCAGCACGTCGAGCGCGCGATCGAGGCGGTCGACGCCCTGCAGCGAAAGATAATCGGCGGACACCGGGATCAGTACGCGGTCGGCTGCTACCAGCGCATTCATCGTGAGCACGCTCAGCATTGGGCAGCAATCGATAATCACGGGCGCGGCGCCGCTCCCGAACGCGGCGTGAATGCCCTCTCTGAGCCGCTGCGCTATGCGCGTGTCCCCGCCGCGCAACGCGTCGATCTTGCTCAAATCGAGTGAAGCTGCAATCAGTCGCCGCCCCGCCGGAGAACGCAGCAGCAGACGATCGAGCGGTATGCCCTGGTCGAAAAATGCGTAGATGCTGCGCGCGGCGGCTACCGATTGCAGGCCGCATGCGAGAGTCAAATGTCCCTGCGGGTCGAGATCGATGCCGACCGGATCCGACTTCAACAACGCGAGCCCCGCGCACAAATTCAGCGCCGTCGTGGTCTTGCCGACCCCGCCTTTTTGATTGAACACTGCGATTACCGTCATTTGAATCCGGCCGTTTTGGCTTTTCTGAACTGGTCTTACGAGGATACGTGCGGGCAGCCGCGCCCGGCCTCACGAGAACCGTTAGAAAACCAAGCTTTTTCATGGCTTAGGACGCCGATCGGCGAGCCGGTACGCGGGTGGTTTTCGTGCCTTTATGCACGTCGTTCGTGTGCACTTGTGCCTGCTTTTGTAGGAATCCTTCCTACACGAAGTGGCGGGCATTCAGCAGGTGTTTTCTTAGAAATTGTCGTCTTAAGGCGGCGCTTGCTCATAGGCATACTTCAAACCGTTGCAAGTCGAACCACATTCAACCAAAAACGGGAGCATGCGATGAAAAACGAGCAAATGCTGGGCGAAATCCGCGAAACCAATCTTGCTTACCTGCTGCTCGCGCAGCAGATGATCCGCCTCGACAAGGCGAGCGGCATCTTTCGTCTGGGCATCAGCCAGGACGTCGCTGACATCCTCGACAAGTTGTCGCCCGGGCAGATCCTGAAGATGGCCGCCTCCAACATGCTGCTGTGCCGCTTCCGCGTAGACGACCGCCTGCTGATGGGTCTTTTGACGGACCACGGTGCGACTAAGCCGATGGGACAGTCGCACGCCGCGGTGCTGATGGCCGGCCAGCCGGCCGCAGGCCTGGCCTGATCCCGCCCTAATCACGGACCCCTGGAGAATCGCATGCGAAATAAAAGCGTCGTGACGGAAGCGAAGCAGATCAACATGGCCGTCGAGCTGGTCAAGCTCGGCGCGCGCCTGCAGGTGCTGGAAACCGAAACGAACCTGAGCCGCGAGCGCCTGCTGAAGCTCTATAAGGAAGTCAAGGGCGTGTCACCGCCCAAAGGCATGCTGCCGTTCTCCACCGACTGGTTCATCAGCTGGCAGCCGAACATCCACGCCTCGCTGTTCATCGATATCTATAACTATCTCGGCAAGAATGCCGACCTCAGCGGCATCGAAGCGATCATCAAGGCCTACAAGCTTTACCTCGAGCACGTCGAAATCAACGGCCTCGAGCAGGTGTTGAGCCTGACGCGCGCCTGGAGCCTGGTGCGCTTTTGCGAAGCGAAAATGCTGACGACGGTGCCGTGCACCGAATGCGGCGGCCACTTCATCATGCACGCAATGGACCTGCACAAGAATTACGTCTGCGGCATGTGCCACGTGCCGTCGCGCGCGGGCAAGACGCGCAAGGCCGCTGCCGAACTCAGCTTGCGCAACGCGCAGCCCGTGGCGCAAGTGCCCGCTGCCGTCATGGCGAAAGCCGCTGCTGCGCGCGCCTGCTTGCACCAGGCGGCGTAATCCGTCGCCGCCCGCCGCGAACAACAGGGTTTTTCGCGGCTTATTCGCGGGTTGGGCGCCCGTTTCGCGATGCTACTCTGAGCCCTTCATAGCGCCATCCGGGTGTGCTGCCCCGGCGGCCCGGGGCCGGGCGCGAGCGCTGTGCATTCAGGAGACAGCAAGTGCTGGTAATCGTCGGCTATCTGGTAGTCATGGGTTCGGTGTTCGGCGGCTTCGCGCTGTCCGGCGGCCACCTGGGCGCGTTGTTTCAACCCCTCGAATTGCTGATGATAGGCGGCGCCGCCGCCGGCGCGTTCTTCGTCGGCAATACCGGCAAGGCGATCAAGGCCACGATTAAAACGCTGCCGACCGTGCTCACGGGCTCGACCTACAGCAAGGCCGTGTACATGGACCTCATGGCGCTCCTGTACGACATCCTGGCGAAGGTGCGCAAGGAAGGCTTGATGACGATAGAGGGCGACGTCGAAAACCCCGCGCAAAGCCCGCTCTTCGCCAACTATCCGCGCGTGCTCGGCGACCACCACGTGCTCGAATTCATGACCGACTACCTGCGGCTGATGGTGGGCGGCAACTTGAACGCGTTCGAAATCGAAAACCTGATGGACAACGAAATCGGCACTCACCACCATGAAGGCGAGATGCCCATACACAGCGTCGCCAAGCTCGGCGACGCAATGCCCGCGTTCGGAATTGTCGCCGCCGTCATGGGTGTCGTGCATACGATGGAGTCGGTCGGCATCCCGCCCTCCGAGCTCGGCATGCTGATCGCGCACGCGCTCGTCGGCACATTTCTCGGCATTTTGCTGGCCTACGGTTTCGTCGGCCCGCTGGCGTCGCTGCTCGAGCAGAAGCTCGACGAGTCGACCAAGATGTTCGAATGCATCAAGGTGACATTGCTGGCCAGCCTCAACGGCTACTCGCCCGCGCTGGCGGTCGAATTCGGCCGCAAAGTACTGTATTCGACCGAGCGGCCGTCTTTCCTCGAGCTCGAGCAGCACGTCAAGAAGAAAAAGTGAGGCTGAGCGCGTTCTCCGCGAGCGGCAGGCAGACCGGCCATGGCTGACGATACCCAGCGCCCGATCATTATCAAGCGCATCAAGAAAAACGCCGCCGGCCATCACGGCGGCGCGTGGAAGATCGCGTACGCCGACTTTGTGACGGCGATGATGGCGTTCTTCCTCCTCATGTGGCTGCTCGGGTCGACGACCAAGGGCGAGCTGCAAGGCATCTCCGATTATTTCCGCACACCGCTGAAAGTCGCTTTATCCGGCGGCAACGGCAGCGGCGACAGTTCTTCCCCGATCATGGCGGGCGGGCGCGACCTCACGCGCAGCGACGCTTTGCAGATGCGGCGCGGCGAAATGCCCGAGCAGACACGGCGCATCAGCGCCAAAGCCGCGCAGGCCGAGGTGGCACGCCAGGAAACGGCCAAGATGAAGGCGCTCAAGGTGCGGCTCGACGAAGTCATCGACGCGAGCGCGCTGCTCAAGCAATACCGCAGCCAGCTGCTGATCGACATCACGAGCGAAGGCCTGCGCATCCAGATCGTCGACGAGAAAAACCGGCCCATGTTCGACCTCGGCAGCGCGCATCTGAAGCCGTACGCGCACGATATCCTCATCGCGTTGTCGCATCCGCTCAACGAAGTGCAAAACAGCCTGAGCTTGACCGGCCACACGGACGCGAAGCCCTACGCGCTGGGCGAGCGCGGCTACAGCAATTGGGAGCTGTCGGCCGACCGCGCCAACGCGTCGCGCCGCGTGCTCGTCTCCGGCGGCATCGCCGAAGGCAAGATCAAGCGCGTGGTCGGCATGGCGTCGGCGGTGTTGCTCGACGAGAAGGACCCGCACAACCCGATCAACCGCCGCATCGCCATCATCGTGTTGTCGAAGCAGGCCGAAGAATCGCTCAACCAGGTCAGCGGCGGTCTCCTCGCGGCAGGCGGCGAGGACGTCTCGAAGGATGCGGCCAATGCGGCAGCACGTTGAGCTGGGCGCCGCGCGCGAAGCGCTGCCGCCTTGGGGCGCAGCACTCCTGATTCATGCGGCGTGCGCTGCGGCGTCTTTTACGCTGGCGCTGCGCTCGCCGGAACTATTGCCGGGCACTTCGTGGTGCTGGCTTGAAGCGTGCAGCGCCGCGGCTTTCGGCGCCATGGCGGGGCTGCCGCTCTGGTGGCTGCCGATCAACTTGCTGTTCGTGCCCGCACTGCAGGCATTGCTGGGCTGGCAGGTTCCCGGCTGGATTTATCTAGTCGCGTTTTGCGCGCTGTTCGCGGTCAACGCCGGCGCGTGGCGGCATCGCGTGCCGCTGTTCCTTTCCAGTTCGCGTGTGCCGGCGGTGCTGGCGGCATTGCTGCCGCAGCACGCGGGGTTCCGCATGCTCGACATGGGCTGCGGCACCGGCTCGCTGCTGGCCGATTTCGCGCGCGCGCGCCCGGATGCGAAGTATCACGGCATAGAGACCGCGCCGGTAGCATTCCTCCTGAGCCGGCTGCGCACGCGCGCGCTGGCCGCAGTGCACGTGACCTGGGGTGATTTCTGGCGCGCGGATCTAGGGCGCTACGATGTCGTCTACGCTTACCTGTCGCCCGCGCCGATGGCGCGCCTGTGGCACAAGGCGCGGCGCGAAATGCGTCCCGGCACCCTGTTAGTGAGCAACACCTTCGTCGTGCCCGGCGTCGCGCCCGACCATGCATTGCCGGTCGGCGATCGGTTGCGCTCGACGCTCTACCTCTGGCGGATGTAAACATCGTGGCGATTTCCACGCTGCTGCAGCACTGGGTCGACATGCTTAGCGAGGTCAAGCTGCCGGTGCTCGCGCGCACGGCGGCCGAGATCGAGTGCTTGCGCAACGATGAAGACGGCGCCACGCCGCAGCATATCGCGCAGGTCGTGCTGCATGACCCCGTCATGACGGTCAAGGTGCTGCAATACCTGCAGCAGCACAAGAATCCTCACCGCGGCGCCGACATCACCACTATCGCGCACGCGCTTATGATGCTGGGCACGTCGCCGTTTCTGAATCATTTCAGCGGGCAGCCGTCGATCGAAGACCGCCTGACGCAAGACACGACTGCGCTGCACGGCGTGCGCCAGGTCATGAGCCGCGCGCGCCACGCGGCGCTATACGCGCATGAGTGGGCGCGGCTGCGCCACGACGTCGATCCCGAAGAAATCATGATCGCAGGGCTCTTGCACGATATCGCCGAAATGATGATGTGGTGCTTCGCCCCCGTGCTCGCGATCGAAATCGCCGATCGCCAGCGCGAGGACAGCACCGTGCGCAGCGAAAACGCGCAGCGCGACGTGCTGGGCTTCAGGCTGATCGATCTGCAGCTCGAGCTCGTGCGTGCGTGGCAGTTGCCGGAGCTCTTGCACGTGCTGATGGACGAATCGCTGACGCGCAACCCGCGCGCGCAGAACGTGGCGCTGGCAGCGGCGCTCGCGCGGCATTCCGCGCACGGCTGGGACAACCTCGCGCTCCCCGCCGATTACGCGCATATCGCCGGGCTGCTCGCGACCTCGCCCGAAGAAGTCGCGGCGCGCGTCGAAAAGGTCGCCGTCGAGGCGGCCGGCGAATGGCAATGGTACGGCGTGCGCCCGCCGCTGCCGGCCGTCGCCGAAGCAGCGGAGCCGGCTGCCTGAGTCATTGCGCGAATAACAGCCGTTATGCCCGCCTACTCGCGGCATCGTTGATGCCCGCGCGCGCAGATACTTACCGTCAGTTGCAGGACTTCTCATGGCTGACGACAACGACACCGAACGCACCGAATCCGCCTCTCCGCGGCGCCTCGAACAGGCGCGCGAGGAAGGGCACGTCGCACGCTCGCATGAGTTGACGACGTTCGCCATGCTGATGGCGGGTGGCGGCAGCCTGTGGTGGCTGGGCGGGCGCATGTTCGAGCAGATGCGCGAACTGCTGCGCCACGGGCTCACGCTCGATGCGACTGCCGCAGCCGACGCCGCGCAGATGACCATACGCCTGCACGACCTGGCGCTGGCGGGCGTGCTGGCGATGGCGCCCATGCTGGGCGTGCTGCTCGTCGTCGCCGTCGGCGCACCGCAACTCCTGAGCGGCTGGAATTTCAGCGTCAGCGCGCTGCGCGTCGATCTGCAGCGTCTCGATCCGATCGCCGGCTTCGGCCGCGTGCTGTCGTGGCGCGGAGTGTCCGAGCTCGTCAAGGCGCTGGTGAAGTCGGCGCTGATTACCGTCGTCGCCGCCGCCGTCATGTGGCATTACCGCGAGCCGCTGCAGCAGCTCGTGATGCTGCCGCCGGCGACAGCCATCGCCGAGACCGCGCGCCTCAGCGGGCTCTCCTTTCTGCTGATCGCTGGCGCGCTCGCCGTCGTCGCGGCGGCCGACGTGCCGTTCCAGCTGTGGAAGCATGCCGACGATCTGCAAATGTCGCGCCAGGAATTGCGCCAGGAAAGCAAGGAATCCGACGGCAATCCGGAGATCAAGGCCGCGATCCGCAACCAGCAGCGCGCGATGGCGCGCCGCCGCATGATGTCCGAAGTGCCGAAGGCGAACGTGATCGTCACCAACCCGACGCACTATGCCGTCGCGCTGAGCTATACCGAATCGATGCGCGCGCCGCGTGTCGTTGCCAAGGGCGCCGATCTAGTGGCTGCACGCATCCGTGCGCTGGGCGAAGAGCACAACGTGCCCGTCCTCGAGTCGCCGGCGCTCGCGCGTGCAATTTACGGCAACGCCGAAATCGGCGCGGAGATTCCCGAGACGCTGTATACCGCGGTCGCCGAAATCCTCGCCTACGTGTTTCAGCTGCGCCGCCATCGTGATTTCGGCGATGCGCAGCCGCGGCCGTTGCGCGAGATCGCGGTGCCCGCCGGCCTTGATCCGCAGGAGAAGATGCAATGATCGCCGCGCTGAACCTGACGCGCATGTCGTCGACCGAAGTGCTGCGCGGGCTCGCCGGGCCGACGTTGATCGTCATGCTGCTGGCGATGATGGTGCTGCCGCTGCCGCCGTTCATGCTCGACATGTTCTTCACGTTCAACATTGCGTTCTCGATCATGGTGCTGCTCGTCGGCATGAACACCGTGAAGCCGCTCGATTTCGCCGTCTTCCCGACCATCCTGCTGGTGACGACGCTGCTGCGCCTGTCGCTGAACATCGCCTCGACGCGCGTCGTCCTCCTCGAAGGCCACACCGGCCCCGCTGCGGCGGGCAAGGTGATCGAATCGTTCGGGCATTTCCTGGTCGGCGACAACTATGCGGTCGGCCTCGTCGTGTTCGTGATCATGGTCGTCATCAATTTCGTCGTCATCACGAAGGGCGCCGGCCGCATCGCGGAAGTCGGCGCGCGCTTTACTCTCGACGCGATGCCGGGCAAGCAGATGGCGATCGATGCCGATCTCAACGCCGGCCTCATCGGCGAAGACGACGCGCGCAAGCGCCGCGCCGTCATCGCGCAGGAAGCGGATTTCTTCGGCTCGATGGACGGCGCGAGCAAGTTCGTGCGCGGCGACGCGGTCGCCGGCATCATCATCCTGTTCATCAATATTTTCGGCGGCCTCATCGTCGGCGTGCTCCAGCACGACATGGATATCGGCAACGCCGCCAAGGTCTACACGCTGCTGACCATAGGCGACGGGCTCGTCGCGCAGATTCCCGCGCTCATCATCTCCACCGCGGCCGGCCTCGTCGTCAGCCGCGTGAGCACCGATCAGAACACCGGCGAGCAGCTGATGACGCAGGTGCTGGCGAAACCCCAGGCGCTCGCAATCACCGGCGCCATCGTCGGCATCATGGGCATGATCCCCGGCATGCCGCACATCGCGTTCCTGATGCTGGCGGCGGCGTTTGGCGGCATCGCTTACTTCGTGCACCAGCGCAATACGGTGCAGGAGCAGACGGCCGCCGCGCCCGCGACGCAGGCAGCGGTCGAGACTCACGACGTGAGCTGGAGCGACGTCACGCCGGTCGATACGCTCGGACTCGAAGTCGGCTATCGCCTGATCCCGCTGGTGGACAAAGGCCAGGACGGCGAGCTTCTGCGGCGGATCAAGGCGATCCGGCGCAAGTTCGCGCAGGAAGTCGGTTTCCTGCCGCCGTCGATCCACATTCGCGACAATCTCGAGCTGCGGCCGAACGGTTATCGCATCACGCTGAAGGGCGTCGAAATCGGCCAGCACGAATCGCATGCAGGCATGCTGCTCGCGATCAATCCGGGTCGCGTCACCGCGCAGTTGCCGGGTGCGGCGACGGTCGATCCCGCTTTCGGCCTGCCTGCGATATGGGTGGATGCGGGCTTGCGCGACAGCGCGCATCAGGCGGGTTACACCGTCGTCGATGCGGGCACGGTGGTCGCCACGCACCTGAGCCAGCTCATTCACACGCACGCCGCCGACCTGCTCGGCCGCCAGGAATTGCAGCAACTGCTCGACCATCTGTCGCGCGACACGCCCAAGCTCGTCGAAGACGTCGTGCCCAAGCTGTTGCCGATGGCCACGCTGCAGCAGGTGCTGCAGAACCTGCTGGAAGAAAGCGTGCATATCCGCGACATGCGCACCATCATCGAAGTCATCGCCGCGCACGCCGCGCGCACGCAGGATGCGGGCGAGCTGACGGCGCTCGTGCGCGTCGCCCTCGGCCGCGCGATCGTGCAGCAGATTTTTCCCGGCAAGGCCGACATGCAGGTCATCGCGCTCGACCCCGCGCTCGAGCGGCTGCTCCTGCAGACGCTGCAGGCGGGCGCGGGCGGCAGTCCCGTCATCGAGCCCGAACTCGCCGACACGCTGCTGCGCGGCGCGCAGGTCGCGGCGCGTCAGCAGGAGCAGCTCGGGTTGCCCGCCGTATTGCTGGCGCCGCCCGCGCTGCGCGTGCTGCTGTCGCGCTTCCTGCGCCGCGCCATTCCGCAATTGAAAGTAATCGCGCATTCAGAAGTGCCGGATGCGCGCTCGATCAAAGTCACGTCCGTCGTCGGGAGTAAGCCATGACACCGCAAAAATTCGTCGGCGCCACTTCGCGCGAAGTCCTGCAAAAAGTAAAGCAGCAGCTGGGGGATGACGCGTTGATCGTCTCCAACCGCCCCTTCGGCCAGGGCATCGAAGTCACCGCGGTGGCGGCGAGCGCGATGGCACAGCCGCCGCGGCAACTGGCGCGCGCGGGCGCTGTCGGCAGCACGACCGATGAGGAAGGCGTGGTCGCGCACTTGATGCGCGAAGTCGGCGCGATGCGCGCGATGATGCAGCGCGAGCTCGCCGGCATGGCCTGGTCCAATCTCCAGCACAGTGCGCCGGCGCGCGCCGCGATGATGCAGCGCCTGCTCGACGCGGGATTCTCCGCGGCGCTCGCGCGTGAAATGATCGCCGTTGTGGCGGACGACGCCACGCCCGCGCAGGCGCACAAGGCCGTCAGCGCTGAAATCGAACGCCGGCTGCCGCTCGCCGAACGCGAAGGGCTGGTCGAGCAGAGCGGCGTGTACGCGCTGGTCGGCCCGACCGGCGTCGGCAAGACGACGACTATCGCCAAGCTCGCGGCGCGCTGCGTCGTGCGCCGCGGCGGGTCCAGCCTCGCGCTGCTCACCACCGACAGCTACCGCATCGCGGCGCACGACCAGCTGCGCGTCTACGGCCGCATCCTCAACGTGCCCGTGCATGCGATCAAGGACGAGCAGGACCTGAAAGTCACGCTCGCCGAATTGCGCGACAAGAAGACGGTCCTTATCGACACCATCGGCATGAGCCAGCGCGATCAGCTCGTCGCCGAACAAACTGCATTGCTGATGGGCGGCGGCGCGACGGTGAAGCGCCTGCTGGTGCTCAACGCGACCGCCAACGCGGCCACGCTCGACGAAGTAGTCGGCGCGTACGCGCAAGGCGGCATTCACGGCTGCATCATTTCCAAGGTCGACGAATCGGCGAACATCGCGACCGCGCTCGATTGCGCGATCCGCCACCGCCTGACCGTCCACTACGTGACTAACGGCCAGCGCGTGCCGGAAGACATCCGCCTGCCCAACCGCACGTGGCTGCTGCATCGCGCGCTGCAGCCGATCAAGGACGGCGCCGCGCATAACCTGCGTCCCGACGAATTTCCGCTGGTGATGGCGGCACGGGGAGCAGCGCATGGCTGATTTTCACCGCGACCAGGCTGAAGGCCTGCGCCGCATGCTCGACCGGCAGCATCTGCGCGTGACGACAGTCACCGCCGGTTGTCACGGTATCGGCCAGACCAGTGTCGTTGTCAATATTGCGGCGGCCTGCGCGGCTCGCGGCTCGCGCGTGCTCGTGATCGACGAAAACTTCGGTCCGGCGAACGTCGGCGGGCTGCTCGGCGTGCGGCCGCGCTTCGACTTGAAGCATGTGCTGCAGCGCGACTGCACGCTCGAAGACGCGCTCGTCGAAGGTCCCGCGGGGATCTCGATTCTGCCGGCGGCCAGCGGCGCGCGCGCGCTGCCGTCGCTGGCGCAGCAGCAGCACCAGCAGCTCATTGAAAGTTTTGGCCGCCTCGACGGCCGCTTTGATCTGGCACTGATCGACACGCGGTGCGGCGATGCCGGCACCCCGGGCCTTTTCAGCCGCGCGGTGCAAGACACGATCATTGTGTCGTCTGCCGCGGCCGATGCGATCACTTCGTCTTACGCGTTGATCAAGCGCCTGCGCGACCGCCAGAGCGGCCGCCGCTTTTACATGCTGCTCAACCGCGTGGCCGATGAACAGAACGCGCGCGTGATTGCGGACAACTTGAAGCAGGCGGCGCACGGCTATCTCGCGACGCCGCTCGAATACCTGGGCAGCGTGCCGCGCGACGAGCGCATGGCGCAGGCCGCGCGCGGTTTCCAGGCGGTGGTCGAGGCGAGCCCGTCGGCGCCTTCCGCGCGCGAATTCTCGCGCATCGCCGATTCGATCGCCGAGCTGCCGCGGCAAGGCCAGCGGCGCGACGGTTTCGATAGTTTGATGCAACGGTTGCTGACAGGCAGCCGCTTAACTTATGCCAATGCCGGAGTCTGACATGACACAAACCACAAGCAGCATCGCCGACGTCAATCAATGCGTGGTGCAGTTCGCGCCGCTCGTCAAGCGGCTCGCCTATTACATGATGGCTTCGCTGCCGCCGAGCGTCGAAATCGACGACGTGATCCAGTCCGGGATGCTCGGCCTGCTCGACGCGGCCAAGCGCTTCAAGGACACCTATGGCGCGCAGTTCGAGACCTACGCGGTGCAGCGCATACGCGGCGCCATGCTCGACGGCCTGCGCCAATCCGACTGGCTGCCGCGCGGCCTGCGCAAGAGCCTGCGCCAGGTCGAAGGCATGATCAGCAAGCTCGAGCAGAAGAACGGCCGCCCGCCGACCGAGGCTGAGCTCGCGACTGCGCTGGGCGTTTCGCTCGCCGACTATCAGCAGCTTCTGCAAGATGCGCGCGGCTACCAGCTCGTCTCAAGCGAAGACCTCCAAGGCCACGGCGAAGAAAGCTACATCGACCACTATTACTCCGACGAACGGCCTGACCCGCTGCAGGCGCTGCTCGACGAGGATCAGCGCAAGAAGCTCGTCTCGGCGATCGATGAATTGCCGGACCGCGAGAAAAAAGTCATGGGCCTTTACTACGAGCAGGAGCTCAACCTGCGCGAAATCGGCGACGTACTCGGTGTCAGCGAATCGCGCGTTTGCCAGCTGCACACCCAGGCCATCGCGCGCCTGCGCAGCCGGTTGCGGAAAGACGACTAAAGAGAACGCAGCGGTCGACGACCGCTAATTCACAGGTTATTCAATCGCCAGGCGCGATCCGCCTGCGCACCCTATTTGCGTTCCGTAAATCGAATCGCAGGGCGCTGCGGGGCTTTGCATTTTATTTGGGCGCAGGACGCGAGCTTCCCTGCACAACACAAGAATTTATAAAGTCCGCTGGCTTGGGCAGGCGCTCTTTTGTACGCCCCCGCACAGAGCGCCGGCGCATATGACGCTATTGTTCTTCGACGCAATAACGCGTCATTGCAAATTGAATTCGAGGAAGGTTCCGGGTCCCGCGTTCGCAGACATCCGGAGATCGTCAATGGGTTCAAACCTGCATTGGCTGATGGGCGTGTCGATCCCGGCCATTCTGTTAAGCGCGCTTTTTACCCATTATTTTTGAATTGAATTTTCGTTATCCCACCATTCGTATCTGGAGACTCTCATGCCGCAGGCAAAATCGAAATCGAAGAAACAAGGTCAGGACGCAATAGTGCTGCTTAAAGCGGACCATAAAGAGGTCAAAACCAAGTTCGAAGCATTCAAGAAGCTCAAGAAGAACAAAGGCAGCGATGCCGCCAAATCCAAACTGGTTGCGCAAATATGCCTGGAGTTGACGGTGCATACCCGTATCGAAGAAGAAATCTTTTACCCGGCCGTGCGCGCGGCGATCAAGGTCAACGACTTGATGGATGAGGCGGACGTCGAGCACGAGGAAGCCAAGGGCCTGATTGCCCAGCTCAAGAATATGCAGCCCGCGGACGATCACTACGATGCCAAAGTAACGGTGCTCGGAGAAAACATCGATCATCATGTCGAAGAAGAGCACGAAGAGATGTTCCCCAAAGCGCGCAAATCGAAGGTCGATCTGATAGCACTCGGCGCGCAACTCGCAAAGCGGAAAAAGGAATTGCTGGCTGCTGCGTGATATCCACGGCTTGATTCCGCGGAACGGGGTATTAAAAATGCGCCGGCATTGACCGTCGATGAAGCGTCGCTGCCCTTTGCCGGAGACGACGCACAGCGCGTCGACGTTGGATTGCCGGCACGACCTGTCCGCGTCCGCGTCCGCGATTGCGGCCGATGCGGCGCTTAACTTTATATTGGAGCACTGAACCATGGACGCGATATCGATTTTGACCGACCAGCACCGCAAGCTCGAAAGTCAGCTTAAGAACGCGCTCGGCGCGCAGCAGTCCGCGGCGCGCTCGGCCGCGCTGGCGGCGGTCGCTGACGATTTGACCAAACACATCACTTCTGAAGAAGAAGTTTTCTATCCGGCGGTAAAGGCAAAGCGCACCGAAGACATCCTGCTCGAATCGCTCGAGGAGCATCTTTCGCTCAAGCGTTTGCTCGCGGATTTGCTGACGCTCGATCCCGCCGCCGAAACATGGGAGCCCAAGCTGAAAGTGCTCAAGGAGCAGGCGGAGCATCACCACAAGGAAGAAGA
>JANYDM010000031.1 GCA_025363575.1 Betaproteobacteria bacterium
GTCTTCTTCTTTCGATTTCAGGGGCCGGTAGCGCACCTCGACCGGATACATGCGTCCGGACACTTCGATCACCGGCGCCAACTCGTCGCCGTTCGCGAAGTGTTTGGCGAAGCGGTCGGCATCGATCGTGGCCGACGTGACGATGACTTTAAGATCAGGCCGCTGCGGCAGGATTTCCTTCAGGTAGCCCAGCAGGAAGTCGATGTTGAGACTGCGCTCATGCGCTTCGTCGATGATAAGCGTGTCGTACGCGCGCAACAGGCGGTCGCCCTGCGTCTCGGCGAGCAATATCCCATCGGTCATCAATTTTATGTACGTGTCGGATGAGACGCGATCGGTAAATCGGATCTTGTAGCCGACTGCGTGGCCGAGCGGACTTTTCAGTTCCTGCGCGATGCGAGAGGCGACGGTGCGCGCGGCTATGCGACGCGGCTGCGTGTGGCCGATGAGGCCGTTGACGCCGCGCTGGATGTCGAGGCAGATTTTCGGCAACTGCGTGGTTTTGCCGGAACCGGTCTCGCCGCACACGATGACGACCTGGTTCGTGCGAATCGCTCGCGCAATCTCATCGCGGCGCGCGACTACCGGGAGTTCGTCGGGATACGTCGGACGCGGCAGGTTGGCCAACCGCTGTTGCGTGTCGAATTCGCGGGGTCGATTCATGGGAGGGGCGCATTGTAGCGCACGGGTTGCAGTGAAAATGTAGCCGGGCCGCGCGTGCAATGGAGATTAAGCGAAGTTTGCGAGCGTTCGGCGCATTAACTTCGAGATCGGCCGCCTATCAGCGAACGCTGGTCGCGATTGATCGCAAATCGCAAAAATCTGTGACTGGTGCAGCACCAGTCGCAGACAGTAGGGCTACAAGCCCTGCGCGCGTCGAAGCTCGTCGGTAGACAGCTTCTTTTCCAGCGCATCGCGTTTTCTGGACGCGTCGGCGAGCATCCGGTACGTTTCACCGTTGTCGCTCGGCGTCATCACTGAGTATGCACCCGGCGTTACCGCGGCCAGCTTGTTGTACCAGGCGTACGCGGCCAGCAGATCCGTATGCGTCGCCTTCTCAGCCGAATAATATTCGGCCAGCGCAACCATCGATGGAATGTCTCCCGAGGTGGCGGCCTCGGCATAGAAATTTTTGGCTTGTTGCCAGTCCCGATCGACGCCAAGGCCTTTCGCGAAAATTTCTCCAAGGCGGCGTAACGCCAGCCGACCCCGTTCGTCCAGTGTGCCGTGCGGGTTTTTTCGCGCCCGGCTTTCGTTGCCTATTTTCAGATATAGCTTGCGCGCTTTTTCATAATTTTGCGCCGCACCCTGGCCGGTAAAGTAAGCGTCGGCAGCCTGCTGAGGCGCTTGTTCATTGTAGCGCCGCCACTGGCCCGCGATTTCCCCGTCCTTGCTATCCGTGACTTCGATGTCCTTGACTGCATGCGTGAAGGCCCCGGCAATTCCGGCAGCAAGCGCGGCGGCACCGAGCACAAAAACCCACTGTTTTTTTGATGACTGTTGTCCTGGAGCGACGTTGTCCGCGGCTGGGCGCGCGTCCGGCGGTTGTTGTGCACCCGGTGACGAATGCTGCTCGTGCTCATGGAAACCCCACCGCTTGCGGCCACGTTCAGGCGCCGAATCGCTCGCGCGCTGGCGAGGCCCATGAGCGTCTGAAGGCGCCTCGGCCCGTCTATGCCTCTGAAAGCCGCGATTCCGGTCGGCGGCCTCCGTTCCTGAGTCGCTCGCGCGTGAAGCGTCGTAGCCTTTTCTCTTCAGCGGATCGGACAAAGTAGCGTATGCGCGATTGATGTCGGCCATCAACTCGACACTGCCATGCCCGGGATTTTTATCCGGGTGATATTGGCGCGCCAGAGTACGATAAGCAGAACGGATTATCTCGGGGCTGGCGCCGGGGGACACCTCGAGAATATCGTAAAGCGTATAGCTCATCAGGCTCTGCATACCGGTCAGTTAAACGATACGGAGTTCAATATGACATCTGGCATTTTAATGCAACCGCTCGAGATGTGAAAATCCTCACTGGAAATATGCAGTCGGGGTTTGTCCGACAGGCAAATTTTGCAAAACAAAGCCGCCCTGAGGTGACATCGATAAAACGATGGTGAACTGCAGGACGTGACGCAAAAGTCATCACCAGCTTTTTCAAATCTCAAATAAGACGCGCTGCCCCGGTTCGAGGTTTGCGCCCGCACAGGTTTGCGCCCGCACTTGACGTCTTGGTATACCAACGGTATTCTGAACCCATGTCTCCAGTTGCCGCGCGCAAAGCCGTTCCCGCCAACGCAGCCGGCCCATATGAAAAACTTAAGCTGATGATTCTCGACGGGGAACTGGCCGGTGGCGAACCGCTGATCGAACGCCCGCTTGCCGAGCGCCTCGGCGTCAGCCGCACGCCGGTCAGGGAGACGATTTTTCGGCTCGCGCGCGAGGGTCTGGTGCGAGTGATCGAAGGCAAAGGCGCCTTTGTCGCGTCCTATACCATCGAGGACATGATCGAAATTTATCAGATGCGCGAAGGGCTCGAGCCGCTCGCCGCGCGTCTCGCCTGTGCAAACCTGACTGACGAGCACCTGGATCGGCACGAAGAACAATTAAGCCGCTACCGTGCGCGGCCCGCGCTGCGCCATGAAGATCCGGGCAAATGGCGGCGGCTCGGCCGGGACTTTCACAACATGTTTATCCATGCATCCAAAAACGCGCGGTTGATCCGCGCAATCGAGGGCATGCAGCACCAGATCGAGTTGTTCCGCGGACTCGGCAGCACGATCAATCCGCGCACCGATTTAAAGAGCGCGGTCGAGGAGCACGCCGAAATTCTACAGGCACTGCGCGCGCGCAGTCCGCAGCGCGCTGAGAAAGCGGTGCGCGCGCATTTGCAGAATGGATTGCGCTACCGGATCGAAGCGCTGCAAGCGAAACGTTGATCGCGCGCCGGCGAACAGCGGGCAATGTCCGCGCGCACGGCGCGTTTTTTTGTGAGGAGGAACCTGTGAGCGAAGAAGCGAGCACCAGCAAGGTGTGGGAATCGATACCGGTCGGCGACGATCTGGGATCGCTCGATTACGTGTTGACGGCGCAGATGGTCGCCGATTACCGGCGCGTAGTCGACAACCCGCACGCGGCTTATCCGACCGTCGCGGCGCGCCATCCGGCCAATCTTTTTTACCGCAAGTACGCGGCGGTGATGCGCGTGCCGAACATGGGGCACGATTCCGAATATTTCAATCCGCCGGTGGCAGGCAAGCGCATCACGATCACCGGGCGCATCGCCGATAAATACATCCGCCGCGGCAATACTTACCTGATCGTGGAAGCCACTGCGGTGGATGAAGACGGGCGGCTGATCGAAAAGAGCCGCCTGGTCGGCCTCGCGCGTGAAGTCGGCAAGGAAACGGCGCACGCGAACATAGCGAAGAAATGGGGAACATGATGGCGGCGCAATTGAACGGCGGTGACCGGCTGCAGCCGGTCACGCACGAGGTGACGAACGACAAAATGATCGAGTTCGAAAAAGTGGTGTGGGACCGCGGCCGCAATTCACACAGCGACATCAACGTCGCCAGGGCGGACGGGATTCAGCGCACTATCGCGTCCGGCCAGAACCAGATGGCGTTTCTGCACGAGATGATGGAGCGCAATTTCGGCGACGCCTGGGTGTATGGCGGAAAAATTTCGGCGCGCTATATCCATCCGGTTTACGCCGGCGACCATCTGACGGCGACTGGATTGGTGACTGAAGTCACCATGGTCGACGGCAAGCCGCGAGTGACGCTGCAAGTCTGGTGCGAAAACCAGGATGGCCGCAAAACGTCCGCGGGCACCGCAAGCGCCGGCCAGCCATCGGACCTGCGCAGTTGGATCGACGGCGACAAGCAGGCAGCGGCATGACGCCCGGCGCGCTGGAGGGTGTGCGCGTCATCGAACTCACGCACGCGTGGGCGGGACCGTACTGCGGAATGATGCTCGGCGATATGGGCGCCGAAGTCATCAAGATCGAAAACCCGCGCCAGAAAACGGAGGCCCGCGGCGGCTATCCTTACCTCGGCAACGAGAGCGTGCTCTTCATGATGCTCCATCGCAACAAAAAAAGCGTCACGCTTGATCTGAAGAATCCCGCGAGCAAACAAATCTTTTTTGATCTCGTAAAGTCAGCCGACATCCTGATCCAGAATTTCCGGCCCGGCCTGATGAAAAAACTGGGGCTCACCTATGGGACGCTGAAGGAAATCAATCCGGCGCTCATCTACGCGTCGCTGTCGGGCTACGGCAATACCGGTCCGAAAGCGGAGGACCCCGGCGTCAACATGATTGCGCTGGCGGAAAGCGGACTCGCCGCGACCACCATCGACGGCGACCGTCCGCCGGTGCCGATGGGCTACGCGCTGTGCGACGTGGTGGCGTCGATGTGGGCGAGCCACGGCATCTTGTCGGCATACATACGGCGCATCAAAACCGGCCAAGGCCAGGAAGTCGATATGTCGCTCGTCGAAGCGGGTATATCGCTGATGACAAGTCCGGTCGCCCAGCATTTCCACGTCAAAGGCGACTGGGTCGCGCAGACCGGCCGCAATGACAGCAACGCGCCCTCGGGATTTTTCCTGTGCGCGGACGGCAGTTATCTGACGGTCTTTGCAAGTTACCCGGCGCTGTGGGACCGCTTCATCGAAGTAATGAATCTGCCGCACCTGGCGACCGATCCACGCTTTGCTACGCGCGATGCGCGCACCGTCAATGCACATGCGCTGCACGAAATCATCGCCAGGATCTATGCGACCAGGCCGACCGCGTACTGGGTCGACCTGCTCGTGAAAGGTGGCATCCCCGCATCACCGGTCAATACGGTCGGCCAGATGATCGCGGATCCGCAAGTGATCGCACGCGAGATGATCGTCGAGCAGGAGCATCCAACGGCCGGCAAAATCAGCGTGATCGGCGTGCCCGTGAAGCTTTCAGAAACACCCGGCAGCGTGCGCACACCCGCGCCGCTGCTCGGCGAACATACGGCGGAAGTACTGAGCGCGCTCGGATACCGCGCACAGCTGACCGCACTTAAAAAAGCCGGCGTCGTTTAATCGCGCCGCAGCGAAGGAGAGGCAATGAGGAAAGTAAACGTCTGTGACCAGGGCGGCCGGAGACGCGCACTCGCACGGCTGGGCGCGTGCGGATTCGCACTGGCCTGCCCATACACGACAGCCGCTGATGCGCCCAGGCCCGGCGCGCTGCCGGCCGACTACCCGAACCGCTATATCGAATTCGTCATCCCGTTCGCGCCCGGCGGCGGCGTCGACTTGTTCGGGCGCACGGTCGCGCAACAACTGAACGGACAAAAACTTGTCAGCAAACAAATCACGGTCGTTAATCGTCCCGGTGCCGGGGGCTCGGTCGGCATGCAACTTATGGTCCAGCGCAAGGGCGATCCTTATACGCTGCTCGGTATCGCGATTCATGCGATCGTCACGCCGCTGACACTCGGCACGCCGTATTCATACAAGGATATGACGCCGATCGCGAAGGTCTTTTCCGAGTATGAAATGATGGTGGTGCGCGCGGAGTCGCCGATCAAGAGCCTGCAAGACATCGAGGCCGCGCTGCGCAAAGACCCGGGCGCTCTCAGCGTGGGTGGCGCGTCGCTCGGCAATGCCGATCATATTGCCGTGGCCCTCTTCGCCAAAGCTATCGGCGTCGGTCCGATCAAATTGCGCTACATCCCCTACTCGGGCGGCGACTCCAATCCGGCAATTCTCGGCGGACACGTCGACGTCGGCATGGGGGGGCTCGATCTCATCACGCAGGTCGAAGCAGGCCGCATGCGCGTGCTGGCGATCAGCGCTCCGAAGCGGCTCGGCGGGCGCTTCAGGAATATGCCGACTTTCGCTGAACAGGGTTATGACGTCGTCAATGAAAACTGGCGCGGCATCTTCGGCCCGCCCGACATGCCCGCCGGCGTCGTTCAATACTGGAAAAACGCGCTGACGCA
>JANYDM010000070.1 GCA_025363575.1 Betaproteobacteria bacterium
TCCGATGAATCTGCGCATCAGCACGCGCGTCAATGGCGAACTGCGGCAGGAGGGCAGTACCAGCGGGATGATCTGGTCGATCCCCAAACTGATCGCGTATATTTCGCAGATGACCCTGATGCCGGGGGACATAATATCCACGGGCTCGCCGGGCGGCGGTGCGCTCGCTCGGCCCGAATGGTTTTTGAATGCCGGCGACGTCATCGAGTGCGAGATAGAGAAAATCGGTACTCTGATGAATGCCGTCGTCGACGAGCCGCAGCCCTAGGCCGCCATGGGGCCACTACGAGGGGGAGTTTCGATGAAAATTTTGTTTGCAGCCGTGTTGTGCCTTGGCTGGCTGGCTAGCGCGCATGCCGCACCTGCCTGCGCACCGGGCACCGAAATGCGCAAAAGCGAGGTGCCAGCAATTGACTGGTATGACAACTACATCCGGCCTTATCTGATGGGCGAGGCCGCGGCCGCGCGTCCGGCCAAGGCGCAGGTGGAGGCTTTCATCGACCGCATCGGCGATTTTCACCGACGCAGCATGCTTGACCAGACCGTATTCGAGGAGTTAATCGGAAAAATCATGGCACGCTACTCGCGCTCAACCGATTTCAAGGGTTTGGATACCGCGACGGCGCAAAGCATTTACCAATCCGGCATCGGCCGGCAGCTGGATTTTTCCCTGCTGTGCATCACCTCGAAATCGCTGCACCGGCCGGACGACGCGTTCACGATCACGTTGTTCGGCGTAGTCGCCGACGACTGCCAGCATATCGGCCTGCGCGGCCTGGTGTTTACGGGCACTCTCGTCAACGGCGGCTCGAACGGCGTGTGCAAGCCCGACCTTAATTTTTACAAGATTATGTTCATGCCGGTGCATGCCGGTGTCAATGAGATCACGTTCGTCTGCGGCAAGGATACGGGGGGCTGCGCGCGGGATTAGGCCGCGGCGGCACGCGCGCGCGAGGAATGCATGAACAGGCAGTTCGACGCGATCGTTATTGGCACCGGCCAGGCGGGGCCGTCTCTCGCGGTGCGGCTCGCCGGCGCCGGCTGGAAAGTCGCGATTGTCGAGCGCGGGCAATTTGGCGGCACCTGCGTCAACACGGGCTGCATCCCGACTAAAACACTGGTGGCGAGCGCCTACGCCGCGCATCTCGCGCGGCACGCCGCCGACTATGGCGTGATGCTTGACGGGCCGGTTCGCGTCGACATGGGCAAGGTCAAGGCGCGCAAGGATGGTGTTGCCGGGACGGCGAACGCCAATATCGAGAAGTGGCTGCGCGGCACTGCCAATCTGACCGTGGTTCAAGGCCATGCGAGCTTTGCATCGCCGACCACCGTGCAGGTCGGTAACGATGTGCTGGCGGCCGACAAGATATTCATCAATGTTGGCGGCCGCGCGCAGGTGCCGCCCATGCCCGGCCTGGAAGGCAGCGGGTTCCTCACCAATTCGTCGATCATGGATGTTGACTTTCTGCCGGAGCATCTGCTCGTCATTGGCGGCAGCTACATCGGACTCGAGTTCGGCCAGATGTACCGGCGTTTCGGCTCGCGCGTAACGGTGATCGAAAAATCCCCGCATATCATCGCGCGCGAAGACTCCGACGTTATCGAGGGCGTTGCCGCGATATTGCGCAACGAAGATGTAGTTATAGAAACCGGCGCGGAATGCATGCGTGTGGAAAAGCGTGGTGACCGTGTCGCCGTCAAGCTGGATTGCACGGGCGGCGCACGCGAAGCCGAAGGCTCGCATCTGCTGCTTGCCGTCGGCCGCGTGCCGAATACCGACGATCTCGGATTGGACAAGGCCGGTGTCAAGACCGATGCACGCGGTTATATCGTCGTCGACGACAAACTCAATACGAGCGTGCCCGGGATCTGCGCGATCGGTGACTGCAACGGCCGCGGCGCCTTTACCCACACGTCTTACAACGACTACGAAATCGTCGCTGACAATCTATTGAATGGTGATCAGCGCAGCGTCGACGACCGGCTGACTGCGTACGGTCTCTTTATCGACCCGCCTCTGGCGCGCGTCGGCATGTCAGAGAAAGAAATCCGCAAATCAGGACGTCGCGCACTCGTCGGCAAACGACTGATGACCCGCGTCGGGCGCGCGCTCGAAAAGGGGGAAAGCCAGGGGTTCATGAAAATCGCCGTCGACGCCGACACCAAGGAGATACTCGGCGCGGCAATACTCGGCGTGGGCGGCGACGAGGCGATCCACTGCATACTCGACATTATGTATGCGAAGGCGCCGTATACCCTTCTGCAGCGGGCCATGCATATCCACCCGACGGTGGCAGAATTGATCCCGACGATACTCGGCGAGTTGAAGCCGTTGAAGTAATCGCGCGTCTCGTGCCCGGCTTGCGTTTGCCGGATCTTACTCGAGCTTGATGCCGGCTTCGCGCACGACGCGCGTCCATTTGGCCAGATCTTCTTTGACGAACCGCGTTGTTTCCTCAGGCGAGCTTTCGAGTGTTTCGGCGCCGAGGCGCGAAAAAGCATCGCGCGTCGACTTCATGCGCAAGGTTTTGACCAGCGCAGCCTGGACTTTGAGCACGATGTCCTGCGGGGTCGCCGCCGGCATGATGATGGCGGTCCAGGTGCTCGAGTCGAAACCCGGTATTCCCGACTCTGCTATCGTCGGCAGAGCGGGCATGGCGGATGCCCGCTTGATCGTCGTCACTGCCAGAGCACGCAAGCGTCCGGCCTGGATATAGCCGATGGACGCCGACAGCTGATCGAAGAAAATATCGATCTGGCCGCCCATCAGGTCGATCAGTCCCGGGCCACTGCCTTTGTACGGGATGTGTATAAATCGAGTGCCGGTCGCGCTCTGGAAAAGCTCCCCGCTCAAGTGATTTGTAGTGCCGGCGCCCGACGAGCCCATCGTGATTTTGCCGGGACGCGATTTTGCAAGCGCGATGAATTCCTTGACGGTCCTGGCCGGAATCGAGGGATGCTCTTCGAGCACCAGCGCCACATTGTTGACGAGCGACGTGAAAGCAAAATCCTTGATGGGATCGTAGCCCATCTTCGGATAGAGCGGCGGCGCGGTCGACAAGGTTCCGGTGGAGCCCAGCGTGAGCGTGTAGCCGTCAGGTGCCGCCTTCGCGCCCAGGTCCGTGCCCAGCGTGCCGCCGGCGCCGCCGCGATTGTCGATGACTACTTGCGTGCCAAGTGCTTCTGCCAGACCCGGCGCGATCGTGCGCGCCGTAATGTCGATATTGCCGCCGGGTGCGTAGGGGACGATGATGCGGATCGGGCGCTCGGGATAGGCACAGTCGGCTGACATCGCGGCGAGCAACAGCACGGGGAGGGCAAGGCCGGGAACGATACGCATTTCTCCTCCTGCATTATTTTTGAACGCGGCCAGCGTAGCATGAAACACCGGCGGCGCTGAAGTTGAAGTTGAGCGCTGCCGATGGCTTATAATCACTGCCACTATTTCAGGAATCTCCCGTGAGACCCGAGCAGCGCCTTCCCTATTCCGCGATCGTCGATCGCAAGCCTCTCAAATTGCCGCGCGGCGTGCGCATGGTCGTGTGGCCCATCGTCAACGTCGAAGTGTGGGATATCGGACGTCCGATGCCGCGCCAGGCGTTGCCACCACCGACGGGCATTACGAGACTGCCCGACGTGCCGCACTGGGCGTGGCACGAATATGGCAACCGTGTCGGCTTCTGGCGCCTGAAAGCGGCCCTCGACCAGCTGAAAATCACGCCGTCGTTGTCGATCAATGCGCGCGTCTGCGAGGACTATCCCCGCATCGCCAAAGCTGCGCACGAGGCCGGATGGGAATTCATGGGCCATTCGTACGACCAGCGTCCCATCCATCTCGAGCCAAACCAGCGCGCGACCATCCGCAAGACGGTCAACGTCATCAAGAAATTCACCGGCAAGGCGCCTCTTGGCTGGCTGGGGCCCGGTTTCACGCAAACGCTCGATACGCCGGAGAATCTCGTTGCCGCCGGCATCCAGTACATCTGCGATTGGCCTATCGACGACGAGCCGGTCGAAATCAAGACGGCCAACGGGCCGCTGCTGACGCTGCCGTACAGCATCGAATTGAACGACATCGCGCTGATGATCGTGCAGCACCAGGACCCGCGCGAACTCTACACGCGCTGCATGGACTATTTCGAGCGCCTTTATGCGGAGTCGGCGCAGCGCGCGAAAATCATGTCGATCGCGGTGCATCCGTACATATCCGGCACGCCGTTCCGCATCAAATACTTCGAGCAGACGCTGGCTGCATTGAAGAAGAAGCGCGGCGTGGTGTTCTGGACCGGCGAAGAGATCTTGAATTGGTACCGGCGCACGCGCTAAAGGCGGCTGCATGATGCACTGCGGCCGACGTCGTTTCCTTCGCGACATGACAGTGCTGGCGGCTGCCGGCAGCCTGCCGGCGAGCGGCGCCGGGGGCCGGCTGCGCGTCATGGCGCTGGGCCAGGCGGCGATCCAATACGATCTGCGACTGCGCGAGTACTCCGATCTCGCGCGGTTCAATGCGCTGTTCAAGCAGGCTGATATCTGTTTTTCGGATCTCGAGACGTCAGTCGCCGAGCCCGGCAGCCTGGAGTCCACCAACAAGACGGGTTTCCTGAAAGCGGCCCCGCCTGCGGTGCTCGATTGCCTGCGCAGTCTGTCCTTCAACCTGCTCGCGCTTAGCAACAATCATTCGTGGGATCTTGGTGCGCCCGGGATCCTGTCCACGCTGCACGAAGTTAAATCGCGCGGTTTCGCCTATGCGGGAACGGGCGAGACCATCGCGCAGGCCGCGGCACCCGGCTATCGCGACACGGCTGCCGGCAAGGTCGGGCTGATAGCGATGGCGTCCGGCGCGGTCAGGGATGGCGCGGCGGCGACGGATGCGCGGCCCGGCGTGAACGAGGTGAAAGTGCAAGCCGGTGCAGTCGATGCCGGCGACGCGGCGCGCGTGCTGGCGGCGATACGCGAAGCGGCGCGCAATGCGAACTACGTATTCTGCTATCAGCACAACCATTACTGGGAAAAAGACTTCAGCGTGACGCCGCAATGGCAGCGCGAGTGGGCGCGGCGCTGCATAGACGCAGGCGCGTGCGCTTTCATCAGCCACGGCGCTCCGCTGTTGCAGGGCATTGAAATCTACCGCGAGCGGCCGATTTTTTACGATCTCGGCAGCTTTGTGTTTCATTCGCGCACCGAGATCGGGTATTACCGGCCGGAAGTCTGGGAAAGCGCTATCGCTGATTGCGTGTTTGACTCCGGCAGGCTGGTGTCGATGCAGCTGACCCCGCTAAAGCTCGACGAACGCGGCGTCAGCGCCGAGCTTTTCCTTGAAACCCGCGGCCGGCCCGCGTTCGCGCATGGCGCAGATGCGAGCCGGATCCTGAGCCGTCTGTCAGCGATGTCGTCGCTGGGCGGCGCGAAATTCACCATCGATGGAGACATCGCGCATGTCGAAATCTGAAGCGGCGGGCGCTTGTGCAGTCGAAGTGACAGCCATGCAGGCGCCGCTCGGCGCGGAAGTGCGCTGTGGCGACCTGCGCGAAATCGATGACACGGGCCTTGCGACATTGCGACAGGCCTGGCTCGACAATCTCGTCATCGTTATACGCGAGCAAGCGCTTTCCGATCCCGAGCTGATGGCATTCGGGCGCAGGCTTGGAGAACTCGACAGTGCGCCGCTCGCGAAAACCGGCAATGAGAAGGCAAGAGCGCACGCCGAAGTCATCGTCGTCTCGAATGTTATGGAAGATGGCAAGCCGATCGGCGTGCTGCGTGATGCCGAAGTCGTGTGGCATTCGGACAATTCGTACCGCGACATTCCGCTGTCGTTCAGTGCGCTATATGCATTGGAAATACCGCCGACGGGCGGCAACACCGGCTTTGCGAACATGTATCGGGCCTATGAGACGCTGCCTGACGATCTGCGCGAACGTATATCGACGCTGAAAATCAAGCACGACATGACATACAACAGCGCGGGCGACCTGCGCGACGGGTTCAAGCCCGTGAACGATGTGCGAAAAGCCCCGGGTCCGCTGCATTCCATAGTCCGCACGCATGCTGAAACCGGCCATAACGCGCTCTATCTGGGCCGTCGCCCCAACGCTTACATCGATGGCCTGTCTGTTGCGGAATCCGAAGAACTGCTCGACAAGCTGTGGGCGCATGCCACGCAAGCGCAGTTCACGTGGCATCACCAATGGAAAGTCGGTGACCTCCTCATGTGGGACAACCGCTGCGTGATGCACTATCGCGCGCCCTTCGACGCGGCTTCGCGGCGCGTAATGCATCGCATACAAGGCAAGGGCGACAGGCCGACGTTGCGCTCGAATGCGAAATCAAATGAGCATCCACGCAGTAGGCAAATACGCGCCTAATGCACTAATGCGAAATCATCCTCCCTTCAAGGGGAGGGAAGAGGTGAGGATCGGGCAATCTTGGCAGGCGATGTAAATCATCCTCATCCCATCCCCATCCCGGCCTTCCTCTTGAAGGGGAAGGTGAAGCAGCGGCGGCGCCTTTAAGTCTCCGCAACGTCCTTGATTTTGACGGTGTGCCGCTTGCCGTTGAATTTGTATGCCCGTTTGCCGCTGCGCGGATATTCCGAGACGTCGTTCGGCTTGCGCGTACCGCCGAGCAAATAGACCAGCGGCTCGTTGTAGGGATTTGCAATCGAATGCGGCTCCGACAACGCGGTGAACCCCATGAAATCGCCCGGCCCGATCTTGTGCTTGCGGCCTCCGATCTCGGTGATGCCGCGGCCTTCGAGAATGTAGACGAATTCCTCGTCGCAATAATGCGTGTGATATTCGGTCGATTCATCGCCGGGATTGATGCGCACCAGGTGCACGCCGATATCATGCATACCCACCGCATCGCCTAGCGCCTTGTAATTCCGGATCGCACGCTTGTTGAGCACGTGCACGCGGCGGATTTCCTGCATGGCAGAGATTTTCGCGGCCTTCAGCAAGGGGCCGGTCCTGCCTTTTTTTGCGGGCATGTTGTTTGCCCCTAATCCGGGCGTTGCAGGTCGGCAATCATAGCGGCCATGAAACGTCCGGCTTCGCCGCCGGTCACCGCGCGATGGTCGAAGGTCACCGAGAGCGGCAGCATGCGGTGCACCGCCGGCTTGTCGTCGACTGCTATCACTTCCTTGCGCACGCGACCGGCGCCGACGATGGCGACCGTCGGCGGCAGCACGATAGGCGATGCGTAACGGCCGGCGATAGGCCCGAAGTTGGATAGCGTGATCGTGTTCGCGCGCAAGTCCTCCGGCGGCACTTTGCGCTCGCGGGTGTCATGGATCAATTTCGTCAGCGCGGCCTTGAGATCATCAGGCGTACGGGTTTCGACATTGCGCAGTACCGGCACGAGCAATCCGTCCGGCGTATCGACGGCAATGCCGACATCCACGTTCTTGAGCAGGCGGCGGCCGACCGCTTGGCTGTCGTACCACGCAT
This sequence comes from Betaproteobacteria bacterium, assembly GCA_025363575.1. The sequence continues at coordinate 7,449 of JANYDM010000070.1, forward strand.
TCAGCGCAGGCTCGGCACGGCACGCGGCGACCAGCGCGCGCATGAGGCGCAGCATGATGTTGGCGCTGTCCGGCCATGCATTGATGTCCGCGTCGTCCATCAGCGTGGCGGATGCTACTTCAGCATGCGCGAGCGTCATGCTCTGCGCCATGACTTTGCGCACGCCGCGCAGCAGTTCCTGCGGACCGATCTCCGCCAGGATGCGGGCAGCGCGTTGCACGTCGTTGGTGGTGATCAGACCGTCCGCTCCGGTCGGCGTGACCATCGCCAGATCGACATTGAGTTTGCGCGCGAGCGAACGCACGGCCGGCGTGGCTTTGATGCCATGCGCAAGCGGCGTTGCCGCGGCCGGCGCATCGGCAAGAATTTTCTGGCCGACTTCCATCTTGCCGACGACCGTGCCGCTGTCGGCATCGTCGCCGCCGTCGAAAGCCACCAGTGGCTGGCCTACATGCGCGACGTCGCGCTCATTGCCGTACAACTTGACGATTTTGCCGGAGTAAGGCGAGGGCACGTCGACTATGGCCTTGGCAGTCTCGACTGACGCGAGCGGCTGATCGATGGCGACCGTGTCGCCGGCCTTCACGTGCCAGGTGACAATTTCGGCTTCCTGCAGGCCTTCACCGAGATCGGGGAGTTTAAAGATTCTCATGATCTTGTTTAAGTCAAAAAGCTGGTAACCGCAGATAAACGCGGATAAACGCCGATGGAAATTCCCCTGGCGGTTTTGATGTATCTGCGTTCATCTGCGGTTCACTGGATTTTAAAGTTTTAAAACTAAGCGAATTCGAGAACTTTGCGTACCGCCGCTGCGATCTGCGGCTTGCCCGGCAGGTAGTGGTGCTCGAGCCGCGATAGGGGAACGACAACGTCGGGTGCTGTCACGCGTTGCACCGGGGCGAGCAGCGTCAAAAGTCCCATTTCGGCAAGATGCGCAGCGATTTCGGACGCAACGCTGCAATGTCTCGGCGCTTCCGTAACGATGACACAGCGCCCGGTTTTCGCGACCGATGCCAATATCGTATCGAAATCGATTGGCTTGATCGTCGCCACGTCGATAACTTCGGCCGCGATGCCGGACTCGCCGAGCTCATCTGCGACCTGCAGGGTTTCATAAATCATCGCGCCCCAGCTGACAAGCGTGACGTCGGTGCCTTCGCGCAATGTGTAGCAGGCATCGAGCGCCAGGGCTTCGCCGTTGTCGCTGACTTCTTCTTTAAACAGGCGATACAGGCGCGTGGGCTCGAGAAAAATGACCGGATCAGGATCGCGGATGGCGGCAAGCAATAGTCCATAGGCGCGCTTTGGCGACGACGGATAGACGACGCGGATGCCGGGGATGTGGGCGAACATCGCGTCCGGGCTTTCGGAATGATGTTCCGGCGGATGGATGCCGGCGCCGCATGGCGTGCGCAGGACCATGGGGCAGGACAGGCGGCCGCGCGTGCGATGACGCAGCCGTCCGGCGTGATTGAGAATCTGGTCGATGACCGTGTAGGAAAATCCTGAAAACTGGATTTCAGCCACTGGTTTCAGGCCTTCCGCGGCCATGCCTATACTCATGCCGGCAATCAGGTTTTCGGCGAGCGGTGTGTCGATAACGCGCTCCGGACCGAATTTGTCGAGGAGCCCCAGGGTCGCGCGAAAAACGCCGCCGTCGCGACCGACGTCCTGGCCGAGCACGACGACGTCGATATTGTCGGCCATCGCGCGATGCAGCGCGAGATTGACGGCTTCAACGAGCGTGATCTGGGCCATCGCGGCCTTCCAGGATGGCGGCGCGCTGAGCGATGAAGGCCGCGGGCAGCGTCGCATAGAGGTGATCGAACATCTGCTCCAGTGGCGGCGGGGGCGTATCGATGTACGCTTGCGCGGCCGCCTGCACCTGTTCATTGCATTGCTTGAGGAGTTCTTCCTCGCGCGCCCTGTTCCAGACGCCGGCATCGCTCAGGTAGTTGCGCAGACGAAGCACGGGTTCGCGCTTCCAGGCATCGGCTACTTCCTCGGGCGGGCGGTAGCGCGACGCGTCGTCCGCTGTCGTGTGGTCCGCAAGGCGGTAGGTGACGGCTTCGATGACGGTGGGCCCGCCGCCGCCGTGCGCTTTGGCCAATGCTTCAGCGACGGCATGATGGACGGCAATCACGTCGTTGCCGTCAATCTGCAGCGCCGGAATCCCTCCGGCAATCGCCTTTTGCGCGAGCGTTTGCGCCGCACTCTGGGTCTTGCGCGGCACCGAGATCGCCCATTGATTGTTGGTAATGAAAAAAATAACCGGCAATTGCCAGGTGCCGGCGGCGTTGAGGCTTTCGTAGAAGTCGCCTTTGGATGTCGCGCCGTCGCCTATCATGCAAACCGCTGCGCGCTTCTGCTTGCGCAGTTTCATCGCGTAAGCCACGCCCGTTGCATGCAGGCACTGCGAGGCGATGGTGATGCACACCGGGAAATCCCTGCGCGGGACCGCGAAATCGCTGCCGCGTTCATCGCCGCCCCAGTAGAGCAGCAATTCCTGCATGGTGACGCCGCGCATGATCTGCACGCCGTTTTCGCGATAGGTGCAGAGGAACACGTCGTCTTTTGTCATCGCCGTGCCTATGCCGGCTTCGACCGCTTCCTTGCCGAGCAGCGATGCGTAAGTGCCGAGTTGACCCGTACGCTGCAGGGCGATGGCTTTTGCATCGTACGTGCGCATGAGGACCATCGCCTTATAGAGCGCTGCCAGCTTCTCGCCGTCAGCCGCGAATGGCGGCAGCGCAGCGACGACTTTTCCCTGCGCGTCGAGAAACTGCAGGTAATCGATCTGGAAAGTAGCGGCGGTGGTCACGATGGCGAAGCGCTAAAGTCCTGCATTCTAACTCCAATCCCGCGAGGTTGGCCGTACGGCCGGTCACGTCACTAACGGGTATAATGTGCGCGTTTGTGGCCGCCCGCAGCAGTTTCGCCGGCGGTTTTTTAATTGCTTCAGTCGCCGCGCGGTTTTGCGTCCATCCCCCGTTCCTATGAATGCACCATCCTTTCCCGCCGATCTCGTGCGCGATGTCGCGAAGCGGCGGACGTTCGCCATCATTTCGCATCCGGATGCGGGCAAGACCACGCTGACCGAAAAACTGCTCCTGTTCGGCGGCGCCATCCAGATGGCGGGTACGGTCAAAGCGCGCAAGAGCGCACGTCACGCTACTTCCGACTGGATGGAAATCGAGAAGCAGCGCGGCATCTCGGTCACAAGCTCGGTGATGCAATTTGAGTACGCGGGCCATACGGTCAATCTGCTCGATACGCCCGGCCACCAGGATTTTTCGGAAGATACGTACCGCGTGCTCACCGCTGTCGATGCGGCGGTGATGGTCATCGATGCCGCGAAAGGCGTCGAAACCCAGACCATCAAACTGCTGGACGTCTGCCGGCTGCGCTCCACGCCTATCATCACTTTCGTCAACAAGATGGACCGCGAAGTGCGCGAACCCGTTGCGCTGCTCGAGGAAATCGAATCGGTGCTCAAGATCGACTGCGCACCGGTGAGCTGGCCGATCGGCATGGGCAAGAGTTTCCGCGGCGTGTTCGATTTGCGCGAGGACCGGCTGGTGCGTTTTACGCCCGGTGAAGAGCGCCGTACCGACGACAACGAGAACATCGAGGGCATCGACAATCCGCGACTCGATGAGTTGTTTCCGCAGGAGATGGCGGCGGTGCGCCGGGACGTGGACCTGATTCGCGGCGCGAGTTCGCCTTTCGATCTCAATGAATTCCTGGCGGGCCGCCAGTCTCCGGTATTTTTCGGGTCTGGCATCAATAATTTCGGCGTGCAGGAAATCCTGCGCGCGCTGGTGGAGTGGGCGCCGCCACCCCAGCCGCGTGATGGCAGCAGTCGAGAGGTGAATCCGGCGGAAACGCCGTTCAGCGGATTTGTGTTCAAGATCCAGGCCAATATGGATCCCAAGCATCGCGACCGCATTGCGTTTTTCCGCGTGTGCTCGGGGCGCTATCTGCCGGGCATCAAGGTGCATCACACACGCATAGGCCGCGAAATGAAGCTCGGCAATGCGTTAACCTTCATGGCCAACGAGCGCGTACGCAGCGAAGACGCGGTGGCCGGCGATATCATCGGCATCCACAATCACGGGCAGTTGCAGATCGGCGATACGCTGACGGAAGGCGAAGAGCTGGGCTACAAAGGCATTCCGTATTTTGCGCCGGAACTGTTCCGGCTCGCGCGCGCGCGCGATCCGTTCAAGGCCAAGCAACTGCAGAAGGGTCTCCAGGAGCTGGGAGAAGAAGGCGCCATACAGGTATTCGATTCCGGCAACTCGCTGCTTCTGGGCGCGGTGGGGACGCTGCAGTTCGAGGTGGTCGCGCATCGGCTGCAAAGCGAATATAAAGTCGACGCGGTTTACGACGCGGCCAACATACATACCGCGCGCTGGCTCACTTTCCCGGACGATACCGTGCGCAAGAATTTCGAGAAGGAGCTGTCGATCAACATGGCGCGCGACGTCGACGACAACCCCGTATATCTCGCGCCCAACAAATACAATCTGCAGCTCGCAATCGAGCGCTGGCCGCAAGTCGGGTTTCACGATACGCGCGAGCATGGTCAGAAGCTCGCGCATTGATGCCGGACCGGGAACCGTGATGAAGCTCGGGTTCTTTACGATGCCGATGCACCCGCCGGGGCGGAATTACACGCAGACGCTCAAGGAAGATCGCGCAGCCGTGCTCCTCGCCGACGAGCTGGGTTACAGCGAAGCCTACATCGGCGAGCACGTAACCGACATCTGCGAGTCGATTCCATCGTGCCTTGCGTTCATTGCCAGCGTCGCCGATGCGACGAAACAGATCAAGCTCGGCAGTGGCACGGTGAACCTGCCGAACAACCACCCGGCGCAAGTCGCCGCGATGGTTGCAATGATCGACCACATGCTCGAAGGGCGCTTCATATTCGGCATAGGCCCCGGCGGATTGCGCTCCGATATGGAAATGATGGGCAACCTCGAGCGCGACCGCAACGCGATGTTCGTCGAGGCCATCGACCAGATCCTCGCGATGTGGAGCGGTGACGCGCCCTACAACATCAAGGGGCAGTTCTGGAACATCACGACGGAGCGCACCTTGATCCGCGACGCGGGCCAGGGCGTGATGCTTAAACCTTACCAGCAACCGCATCCACCGATCGTTGTAACTGCGGTAGTGCCGCATTCGAAAGGGTTGGTCGAAGCGGCGAAGCGCGGCTGGCAACCAATCTCAGCGAATTTCCTGCAGCCGGTATGGGCGAAGACCCACTGGCCCAAACACGAGGAAGGTTGCAAGCTTGGGGGGCACCCGGCTGACCGCGACCACTGGCGCGTATGCAAGAGCCTGTTCGTTGCCGACGACGACGCGACGGCGCGGCGCTATGCGAAAGACCCGAAGGGCCCGTACGGTTTCTATTACTGGAACCTGCTGAACAAGCGGCGCGGGCACGGCAACGTCGATATTTTCAAGCACGACCTGGCGATGACGAACGAGCAAGTGACGCTGGAATATTTGCTCGATACGCTTGTGATATGCGGCAGCGTCGACAGTGTCGTTGAGCAGCTACTCGCATTTCGCGAGACCGTCGGCGACTTCGGCACGTTGCTCTACGCCGGCCACGATTGGGCTGACGTGACACTTGCGCGCCACTCGATGGAGTTGATGGCGGAGCAGGTGATGCCGCGCGTCAATGCGGCGCTGGCGCGAGGTCCGCGCGCCGCGTGATCAGGCTGCCGAGAGCAGATCGGGAATTCCAGACTCCAGCGCCAGCAGGGCGCGCTTGCGCTCGAGGCCGCCCGCGTAGCCTGTAAGGCTGCCATCCGAGCCGACGATGCGGTGACAGGGCACCATGATGGTGTGCGGATTGCGCCCGGTCGCCGATCCGGCCGCGCGTGCGTTGCCGGGAAATCCGGCGCGGCTTGCGAGCTCGCTGTAGGTGATGGTCTCGCCGAAGCCAACGGTAGAAATCGCTTTCCATATTGCTTGCTGAAACGACGTGCCATTCGGCGCGAGAGGAGTCTCGAACATCCTGCGTTCGCCGCCGAAATATTCGGCCAGCTCGCGCCTGGCCGAGTCGAGCAGCGCGTGGCGCATATCGCGACGCCAGTCCGGGGCTGGGGGCGGAAAATATTTCTGGCCTTCGAAGTAAACGCCGCTTAGTCCTGAATCGTTCGCGACGAGCAGCATTTCCCCATAGGGGCTTTGATAAAGATCGTAGTAGCGCGTGGCGCAGTTTTGCATGATTACTCCTTCGTCAGTGACTGCCACAGATGTATCACGGCATAGGCGCGCCACGGCCGCCAGCGTTCTCCAATAGCGAGGACTTGCCGGGCGCTGGTTTCACCGAGCGCTTTCATCACGCCCAGATCCGTGTGCGGGAATGCGTCCGGCCATGACAGCGCGCGCATCGCTATGTATTGCGCGGTCCATTCGCCGACGCCCGGCACCGCGCGCAGCCGCGCCAGCGTCGTCTCGATGTCGGCATTCGGCGCAAGCACGAGATGCCCGCTCGCGACTGCGCGCGCAAGCGCAAGGATGGTACGTGCGCGCGCGCCGGGCATGCCGAGGCGCGCGATGCGTGCCGGCGACAGGGCGGCGATTCGCCTCGCGGTCGGAAACAACGCGGTCAGCGTGTCATATGGAGTCGTAATGGGATCGCCAAACGCAGCGGCAAAACGGCCTGTGATAGTGCGCGCCGCTGCAACCGTCACCTGCTGGCCGACGATCGCGCGTACCGCCACTTCAAAACCATCGAACGCGCCGGGCACCCGCATGCCGGGATGCCGTTTGGCAAGTGGACCCAGCGCCTTTGCTACTTCGGCGGGGTGGCAGGCGAGGTCCATCAGTGCTTTGACGCGCGACAGTACAGCGGGCAGCACTTTGGCGAGCGAAGGGGAAACTTCAATGCGAAGCGCAGGTTTTTTGGGCGACAACGAAATCGTGACCCAGCCCGTATGCTCTCTGCCGTCGCTCGCGATACGCGCAGTGCGGCGATAGCAGCCGTCCGCTACCGCTTCGACGCCGCCGATGGCGCGCCTGCCGAGAAATGCGTTCACCATAGTCCAGTCGTATGGCGGCCGGAAACTCAGCTCGAACCGCAGCACGTCGCCCGCGGCAGTTGCCTGCGAACCTGGCCGCCGCTGTTTGCGTAATTGACCGGGCTTTAGCCGGTAACGCTGCTTGAAAAGCGCATTGAAGCGCCGCACACTGCCAAATCCGCTGGCATACGATACTTCGGTAACGGGCAGCGCGGTATCTGTGAGAAGACGTTTGGCGAGCAAAAGCCGTTGCGTCTGCGCAAATTCGACCGGTGAGACGCCGAACTCGGCGCCGAACGCGCGGCGCAAATGACGGTCGGTGATGCCCAGTCTCGCGGCGAGTTTATCCAGGCCTGCTTCGTCCAGCGTGCCATCTTCGATCATGCTCGCGGCGGATTGCGCGATGCGCGTCGTCGCATCGATGCTGGCATTGCCGGGAGCGAGTTCGGGGCGGCAGCGCAGGCACGGCCGGTAGCCGTGCGACTCCGCAGCGGCGGCACTCGGGTAAAAGCTGCAGTTCTCGCGCTTGGGCGGCCTGACCGTGCAAACCGGGCGGCAATAAATGCGCGTCGACGAGACCGCTACGAAAAAACGGCCGTCGAAGCGCGCGTCGCGCGCTCTGAGAGCGCGATAGCAAATGCGGGAGTCGAGTGCCATGCGCGCATTATGAATGCGGTGGCCGGCCCTGTCTGGCCGTTTTCGGACATCGGAGTACGGCTGCCCGCAGCGCCACCTGACGCCGGCGGGCAGGTGTTTGCGTCAGGCGGCTTCAGCCAGAATCTGGCGCAGCACGTACGGCAGGATGCCGCCGTGCTTGAAGTAATCGACCTCGATGACGGTGTCGATGCGCAGCGTGAGCGGCACCTTCTGCGTGCTGCCGTCGGCGCGCGTGATGGTCATCGCAACGTCCTGCAGCGGCTTCACGTTGCCGCCTTCTAGCCCTTCGATGGTGAACGTTTCGGTGCCGTCGATGCCCAGCGTTTGCACGTCGGTGCCCGGCTTGAACTGCAGCGGCGCCACGCCCATGCCGACGAGGTTTGCGCGGTGGATGCGCTCGAAGCTTTTTACGATGACGGCATTGACACCGAGCAACTGCACGCCTTTTGCGGCCCAGTCGCGCGAGGAGCCCATGCCGTAATCCTCGCCGCCGAAAATCACCAGCGGCGTGCCTGACGCATGATAAAGCTCGGAGGCTTCGAAAATCGTCATCTGTGCGCCGTCGGGCATGTGCCTGGTGATCGGGCCCTCGGTACCGGGGGCGACCATGTTGCGCAGGCGCACGTTGGCGAAAGTGCCGCGCACCATCAGTTCATGGTTGCAGCGGCGCACGCCGAAGTGGCCCCATTCGGATGGCGGGCTGTTGTAACCCTCCAGCCATTTGCCGGCCGGCGTGCCGGGCTTGATCTTGGTCGACGGGCTGATGTGATCGGTGGTGATCGAGTCGCCGAGAATCGCCAGCGCCCGCGCGTCCTTAACGTCGGATACTTTGCCGAGTTGCCGGGTTACGCCCATCAGGAAAGGCGGCTCCTTGATGAAAGTGGATTTTGCGTCCCACTTATAAACGGCGCCCTTGACGGTGGGGATGGCCTCCCAGAGTTTCTTGTTGCCCGACAGATCGCCGTATTCTTTGCGGAAATGGTCGGCATTCGCTGCGAACTTCATCAGCGCGCCGACTTCGGCGTCGCTCGGCCACACGTCTTTCAGATAAACCGGCTTGCCGTCGCTGCCGGTGCCGAGCGGATCCTTGGTCAGATCGGTACGCACAGTACCGGCGATGCCGTAGGCGACGACGAGGGCCGGGCTGGCGAGGTAATTCGCGCGCAGGTTAGGATGTACGCGCGCTTCGAAGTTACGATTGCCGGAGAGCACTGCAGCGGTGACTAGATCTTTGGAGACGACGGCGTCCTCGATCTTAGCGTCCAGCGGGCCGGCGGCGCCCATACAGGTCGTGCAACCGTAGGCCACGACCCCGTAGCCGAGCTTTTCGAGGTAAGTCAGCAGGCCGGCGTCGCGCAGGTAATCGGTAGCGACTTTGGAACCGGGTGCGAGCGAGGTTTTTACGCGCGCGCTGACCTTGAGCCCTTTTTCGACCGCGCGCTTGGCCAGCAGTCCGGCTGCGATAAGCAGGGCGGGATTGGATGTGTTGGTGCATGAAGTGATCGACGAGATCAGCACGTCGCCATGGCCAACGTCGAACTCAGGATGCCCGCTGGCTTCGCGGCGGGTAAGGTCGGCGGCAGGGCGCGCATAACCGTTTTTGTCCGTCGGTGCGGAGAACAGCGCGTCGAAGCCGCGGCCAAGATCGGGCAGGTTGACGCGATCCTGCGGGCGCTTCGGGCCCGACAGGCTGGGCACGATGCTTGCGAGGTCGAGCTCGACGATTTGCGAGTAATCGATATCGCCCGGCTTAGGCATGCCGAACAGGCCTTGCATCTTGTAATACGCTTCGATGGCTGCGACCTGTTCCGGCTCGCGGCCGGTGGTGCGGAAGTATTCGACGGTCTTCGCATCAACGGGAAAGTAACCCATCGTCGCGCCGTATTCCGGTGCCATGTTGGCGACCGTGCAGCGGTCTGCGGCGGTCAGCGCGGCAGCACCTTCGCCGTAGAACTCGACGAACTTGCCGACCACTTTTGTTTTGCGCATGAGTTCGGTGACGGTCAGTGCCAAGTCGGTGGCGGTCACGCCTTCGCGCAGCTTGCCGGTCAGGTGGCAGCCGACGACATCAGGCGTGAGAAAGGCATTGGGCTGGCCGAGCATGCCGGCTTCGGCTTCAATGCCGCCCACACCCCAGGCGACGACGCCGATGCCGTTGACCATCGTCGTGTGCGAGTCGGTGCCGAACACGGTGTCGGGGAACCACACGCCGTCTTTTTCCCACACGCCGCGCGACAGGTATTCCATGTTGATCTGATGGATGATGCCGTTGCCCGGCGGTACCACACGCACGGTTTCGAAAGCGCCTTGCGCCCATTTCACGAAGCTGTAGCGCTCGGCGTTGCGCTTGAATTCTATTTCCTGATTGCGCTGCACGGCGTCCGGAGTGTTGTAAACGTCGATTTCGACCGAGTGGTCGACTACAACGTCGACAGGCACCAGCGGCTCGATCTTGCTGGCCGCCAATCCCTGGCGTTCGGCCGCGGCGCGCATCGCGGAGAGGTCGTTAAGGGCGCCGAAGCCGATCAGGTCCTGGAGCACGATGCGCACGACGATAAACGGGATTTCGGAAGTGCGCTTGCCGGCAGGTTGCCATGCGGCGAGATTGCGCACGTGCTCTTCGGTGACGCGCTTGCCGTCGCAGAAACGCAGCAGCGATTCGAGCACGATGCGAATGCTGACCGGCAGGCGCGAAATCTTGCCGAGGCCTGCTTCTTCGAGGGCGGCCAGCGAGTAATAGCGGCCTTTTTTGCCCGCTGAAGGCGCAAAGTCGCGCAGCGCTTTGAAAGTATCGTTTGCCATATCGTCAGTTCCTAGTTGTTGATCACGCTGTCACCAGTTCGCGCAGTACGCAGTTCACGCGCGGGTTCGCCGCGCGTTGTTAAATCCGGCAGAGCCGTGCGTGCTGCACGCCTGTGGCTTCTCATTTTACGCAGCTATGAGTTCGCGCAGTACGTAGGGAAGAATTCCGCCGTGCTTCAGGTATTCCACCTCGATGGGAGAATCCACGCGCAGAGTGACCATCACGTTCTGCGTTGAGCCGTCTTTGCGATGGATGATCAACGTCACGTCCTGCATCGGCTTCACATTGCCGCCGGCCACGCCCAGCAGGTCGAAGGTCTCGGTGCCGTCGATTTTTAGTAACTGCACGCTGTCTTCGCCCTTGAACTGACAGGGCAGCACACCCATGCCGATCAGATTGGAGCGATGGATGCGCTCGAAGCCGCGCGCCACGACGACCTTGATGCCCAGCATCTGGGTGCCCTTGGCCGCCCAGTCGCGCGAGGAGCCGGTGCCGTAGGCTTCGCCGCCGAATACGAACAGCGGCACGCCGTCTTTCTGATAGCGCATGGACGCGTCGAAAATCTGCATCTTGTCGCCACTCGGCTGGTGGATGGTCACGCCGCCCTCGGTGCCCGGGACCATCAGGTTCTTGATGCGGGGGTTGGCGAACGCGCCGCGTACCATGACTTCGTGATTGGTGCGCCGCGAGCCGAAGCTCGAAAGGTCAGTGCTGCCGGCTGCAACCAGCCAGTCGCCGGCCAGCGTGCCCTTGCGGATAGGTGCGACCGGGCTGATATGGTCGGTGGTCAGCCGGTCGCCGAAGATGCCCAAAGCGCGGCCCTCCTTGACGTCAGTGATCTTCGGCAGCTCGCGTTTGAATCCCTCGAACAGCGGCGGCTCGAGCAGGTAAGTCGATTTGTTGTCCCACTGGAACAGCGCGCCCTTGGTTTCGGGGATTGCATCCCACAAGTCTTTGGCGCCGGAGAGGTCACCGTATTCGCGCTTGAAATTCTCCGGGTTGGTCGCGAACTTCATCACGGCGTCGACTTCAGCAGGCGAGGGCCAGAGGTCTTTCAGGAACACCGGTTTGCCGTTCTTGTCGTTGCCGAGCGGGTCGGTATCGACGTTCTTCAGCACCGTGCCGGCGAGCGCGAAGGCGACGACCAGCGGCGGGCTCATCAGGAAATTGGCCTTGAGGTTCTGGTGAATGCGCGCCTCGAAGTTGCGGTTGCCGGAGAGGACTGCCGCGGAAATCACATCGTTCTTCACTATGGATTCCTCAAGGTCCTTGTCGAGCGGGCCCGCCAGGCCCATGCAGGTCGTGCAGCCATAGGCGACGACGTAGAAGCCGAGCTGCTCCAGATACGGCAGCAGGCCGGAGTCCTTCAAGTAAGCCGTAACCACCTTGGAGCCCGGCGCAAGCGAGGTCTTTACGCGCGGATGCGGCTTCATGCCTTTTTCGACGGCCTTCTTCGCAAGCAGGCCGGCGGCGAGCAGCACCCACGGGTTCGACGTGTTGGTGCAAGAGGTGATGGCAGCGATGCCGATGTCACCGTGACCGACGTCACCGATGGTCGGGTTGGCGACCGGGTAGCGTTTGCTCAAGTCGGCGGCGGGCTTGTTGTAGCCGCTCTCGGCGACGGGTTTCGAGAAAAGCTCGGTGAAGCGCGCACCGATACCTTCGAGATTGATGCGCTCCTCGGGTTGTTTCGGGCCTGAAACGCTGGGGCGCACGGACGAGAGGTCGAGCTCTACAACCTGCGTATAGTCGATCTCGCCCTGTTTCGGGATGCCGTACATGCCCTGCGTCTTGAGATAGGACTCGATCGCGTCGACATGCTCTTCGCGGCCGGACATACGGTAGTACTCGAGCGTCTTATCGTCGATCGCGAAAAAGCCGCAGGTCGCGCCATAGTCGGGCGCCATGTTGGCGACGGTAGCGCGATCAGTCGGCGTGAGGGAGGCCGCGCCTTCGCCGAAGTACTCGACGAACTTGTTGACCACGTTCGTTTTACGCAGCAGTTCGGTGACGGTCAGCACGAGGTCGGTGGCGGTAACGCCCGGATTGAGCTTGCCGGTCATATGCACGCCGACGACATCGGGCTCGAGGAAGTAGTAGGGCTGGCCTAGCATGCCGGCCTCGGCCTCGATGCCGCCCACGCCCCAGGCCAGCACGCCGATCGCATTGACCATGGTCGTGTGCGAGTCGGTGCCGACGGTTGAATCAGGATAGTACACGCCGTCTTTTTCCCAGACGCCGCGCGACAGGTACTCGAGGTTCACCTGATGGCAGATGCCGTTGCCCGGCGGCACCACACGGATGCCCGAGAAGGCTGCTTTGGCCCACTTCAGAAACGTGTAGCGTTCGCCGTTGCGCTCGAATTCGATCTCCATGTTCCGGCGCAGAGCGTTGGCGGAATTGGCGACGTCGACGACGACGGAGTGGTCGACCACGAGATCCACCGGCACGAGGGGCTCTATCCGGGTCGGATCGTATTTCTGGCGCTGCGCCTCGGCGCGCATGGCGGCGAAGTCGTTCAGCGCGGGGAAGCCCGCCATATCCTGCAGCATGATGCGGGCCAGCACGAAAGGCAGCTCCTGCGTGCGATGTCCATTCGGCTTCCAGCCCGCCAGCGCGCGCACCGCATCTTCCGTGACACGCTTGCCGTCGCAGTTGCGCAGCATCGATTCAAGCACCACGCGCAGGCTGATCGGCATCCGCGATGTTTTGCCGAGGCCGGCTTTTTCGAGTGCCGCGAGCGAATAGTATTTGCCGGTCTTGCCGGACTTGAGCTTGAATTCCTGCAGTGCTTTGAACGAATCGTGTGCCATGGTCATTGCCTTCCTGTAATAGTCGTTATTGCCACTGTTCACCAAATGCCTTGAGCTGCGCGGACGCGCCATACAACGGAAAATGTCCGCGCAGGAAAATCTGCGAGCTGCGTTCGTAAGCCGCGCTGCTGATGTGCATGCCTGCCGGCGCCATAGCCGCCGCTATGCGTGCGCGAAGCACGCCGGCGGGGTTGCGCATCTGCACGATGGTCACGCTTTCTTTGGCGTCGATTACCGGCAGGCCGCGCGCCAGCTTGCTGGCCGTGGTTCCGGGCAGCAGGCAGGCGACAGCGAGGCAGCAACCGCCGGTCACCGCAAGCGAATTATGCGGCGTTTGCGGCGTAAAGTAACGCACGAGAATGTGTTCCTCGCCTTGCGGTGGTGCGACCATGCAGATTTTGGGTATGGTTTCGCTGTGCGCGAGTTCGTCAGCGCTCATGACATCGCCGTTTTTCTTGCGCAGGCCCATTTTCATGCCGGCCGCGACCCAGATCGTTTGCAACCGTTTTTTCAGTGCGTGATCCCGTGCCAGATCCTCGACAGACTCCAGCCCGGTCTTGCCCAGATCGGCTGCGGCTACAATCACCATCGGCACCGCGACATCGACGCACGAGGTATCGATGCCGTCGAAGCGGTCGATTGCGTTGCCGGTGGGCAGCAGCTTGCCGGTTTTGGCGCCGCCAGGATTGCGCAGGCTCAACTCGCAGCCGGGAAATTTACCCATCACGCCGGGGATTTCGGTGTCGGCGGGGATGTACGGCGTGCCATCGGGCGTTTTTACCGTGGCGTCGGTGGTCACGCGCGTGTTGGTGTTGAAAATCCGCATAACGGTCGTTCCGGCAATCGCCTTGAACAGCGCTGTGTCCAGCGCATACATGGTCAGCGCCGCCGACAGGTTGCCGCAGTTGACGCTCCAGTCGATGGCGGACTTATCGGCGGCCAGCTGCGCAAGCGTGCTGGAGATATCCGCTTCGTTGTCCGGCGAGCGCCCGATGATGAATACCTTGTTGCTCGTCGACGGCCCGCGGCCAAGTCCCGTCGTCTGTTTGTTGCCCCTGGCGCCACCTGCCTGTGGCACGCCCATGATCCAGCGAATGGCTTCCTCGCGCAGCGCCGGATCGTTAGGCAGATGCTCGTGCCAAAGCAAGATGCCGGTCGAAGTGCCGCCGCGCATGTGATAGACCGGCAGTTCGAGCACGCCGTTGACCGTGCGCGGCACGAACCCGGCAAGTTCGGGATTCGGCAGCCGTCCGCGAACGCGCGCGGCGATGTTCTGGAGTTGCGCGCTCATTGCCGCTACTGTTTGCAGTCTCCAATGCGTTTGGCGGTGATCGACTGCGTCATGGGCGCTTTCATGCCCTCCATGGTCATGGTCATTTCCATGGTCATGCCAGTCGGGGTCAATGTCCCCTGTACGGCGCCGTCGATTTTCTGTGGTTTCGTGCACGCCATCTTGTACGAAAATGCGCCGCCGCTCTGGTTCACGTCCTTGACCTGGCAGTCGCTGCCTTTATTCGCCGGCATCTCGTAGGCTTTGCTGCCGGCGACGTCGGCGGCGGCGAGGCAGCGCTGTAGGGTCTGCGCCGGCATGCTGGCGGGCGCGCCGGGCATGATTATTTTGATCGTGTACTCGTACATGCCCGGCGTCAGGGTGGTCGCGGCTGAGGCCATCTGCGATAGCAGCAACGCGGCGAGGGCGAGCAGGTAGAAGTGTTGTTGCCGCATATTGTGGGCTCCGCGTATCAAATGACGAACAGATCGACGAATTCGTTTACCGGTGTTGCTTCCAGCTTGCGCTGATCATCGCACAGGCTGAATATTGCGGCCTGCTGCTTCGCCGGAAATCGCCGCGCGAGATTGGTTTTGTACTTGGCTTCGAGCAGAGGTATGCCTTCTTTGCGGCGGCGGCGATGGCCGATCGGATATTCGACTTCGATGTTCTCGGTCTTGCTGCCGTCCTTGAAGAAAATCTGCACCGCATTGGCGATCGAGCGTCTGGACGAATCGAGGTAATCGCGCGTCCACTGTTTGTTCTCGACGCACACCATTTTCGACCGCAGGGCGTCGACGCGCGCGTCCTGCGCGACATGGTCTTCGTAGTCCGTGGCCTCGAGGTTTCCTTTCAACAGCCCGATGGCGACGATGTACTGGATGCAGTGGTCGCGATCTGCCGGGTTGTTGAGCACGCCTTGCTTGTCGATGATGCGGATCGCGGACTCGTGCGTGGTAATGACGATTTTCTTCACGTCGTCGACGCGGTCGTGGACTTTCGGAAACAGCCGCACCGCGCATTCGGCGGCGGTCTGGCCGTGGAATTCGGCCGGAAACGAAATCTTGAACAGCACGTTTTCCATCACGTACGAGCCGTATTTGCGCGTGAACTTGAACGGCTTGCCTTTGAACAAAACGTCGTAGAAGCCCCAGGTTTTGGCCGTTAGCGCAGAGGGATAACCCATTTCGCCCTTGAGCGCCATCAACGCCAGCCTGACCGCGCGGCTGGTCGCATCGCCGGCGGCCCACGATTTGCGCGAGCCCGTATTCGGGGTATGGCGATAGGTGCGCAGGGACTGGCCGTCTATCCACGCATTGGAAACCGCGTTGATCACTTCGTCGCGCGTGCCCCCGAGCATCGCCGTGATGACGGCAGTGCTCGCGACCTTGACCAGCACGACGTGGTCGAGACCGACGCGGTTGAAGCTGTTCTCGAGCGCGATCACGCCCTGGATTTCATGAGCCTTGATCATGCCGGTCAGCACGTCGCGCATCGTCAACGGGATTTTGCCTTCAGCCACGCGCGTGCGCGACAGGAAATCCGCGGCCGCGAGGATGCCGCCGAGATTGTCCGAGGGATGGCCCCATTCGGCGGCGAGCCAGGTATCGTTGAAATCAAGCCAGCGGATCATGCAGCCGATATTGAATGCGGCACTGACCGGGTCGAGCTGGAATGAAGTGCCCGGCACTTTGGCGCCGTTAGGCACGACGGTCCCCGGCACTATCGGCCCCATGAGCTTGGTGCATGCAGGGTAAGACAGCGCTTCAAAGCCGCAGCCCAGTGTGTCCATCAGGCATAGGCGGGCAGTGTTGTACGCTTCGGCACTGGTGATTTTCTGTTTCAGCGCGTAATCGGCGATGTCCAGAATGACCTGGTCGGTTTTTTGACGCACGTTCGAAATTGGGCTGGACATGATTCTTTACTTGGGTGAAAAAAACAGGGCTATATTTTAACGCCGATCCAGCCGCCGAGCTTCACCATCGCGAGATAGAGCACAGCAGTCAGCGCGCAGTTGAGAGCCAGCGCCAGGTAAAAACCGACACCGTGACGCAGCATGAACGGCAGTACCAGAAACATCGGCAACGACGGCAGCACGAACCAGAATGTCGCCTCGGAGTGGGCGGCCAGTCGTTGCACGTCGTCCGTTTCGCGGTAGATCCAGATCATGCCCAGCACCGAGACGAGCGGCAGCGAGGCGATCAAGGCAGCGAACGCGGGGCTGCGCTTGGCGATTTCCGACACCATCGTGATGATCAGCGCGGAAATTAAGGTTTTGACGATGCCGAATCCCATGGGCTGTTCTCGCCGCCGCAGTGGCGGTCACTTTCTGGATTTCTGTTTTCCGCGCTCCGCCATGGGCACGAATTTGCGCGCTTCGGGGCCGGTGTAATTGGCAGTGGGGCGGATGATCTTGCCGTCGATGCGCTGCTCGATCACGTGTGCGGCCCAGCCGCTGGTGCGGGAGATCACGAAGATGGGCGTGAACATAGCCGTGGGTATGCCCATCTTGAAATACGACACCGCCGAGAACCAGTCGAGGTTCGCGAACATTTTTTTCTCGCGCATCATCACCGCCTCGATGCGGTCGGCGATCTCGAACATCGCCATGTCGCTGGTATCCTTCGACAGGTTGCGCGCGACTTCCTTGATGATCTTGTTGCGCGGATCGGCGATCGTATACACGGGGTGGCCATAGCCGATGACAACCTCCTTGTTGGCGACACGCGTGACGATGTCGGTTTCCGCAGCGTCCGGGCTTTCGTAACGGTTCATCACCTCGAACGCCACTTCGTTGGCGCCGCCATGCTTGGGGCCGCGCAGCGCGCCTATGCCGCCGGTAATCGCCGAATACATGTCCGAGCCCGTGCCGGCAACGACGCGGCAGGCAAAAGTTGATGCGTTGAATTCGTGTTCCGCATACAGGTTGAGCGAGGTGTGCATCGCGCGTATCCATTTCGCGGACGGCGGCTTGCCATGCAGCATGTGCAGGAAATGGCCGCCGATGGAGTCGTCGTCAGTTTCGACCTCGATGCGGCGTCCGTTCTGGCTGTAATGAAACCAGTAGAGCAGCATGGAGCCGAACGAGGCGATCAGGCGGTCGGCAATATCGCGCGCGCCCGGCATGTTGTGATCGTCTTTTTCCGGCAGCGCGCAGCCGAGCGCCGAGCAGCCCGTGCGCATAACGTCCATCGGGTGCGCGGCGGCGGGGATGCTTTCGAGAGCGGCTTTGACCGCCTGCGGCAGGCCGCGCAATGCCTGAAGCTTGAGTTTGTAATTCGCGAGCTGCGCCGCGCTGGGCAAAGTGCCGTGGATCAGCAGGTAGGCGATTTCCTCGAACTCGCATTCGTCGGCGATGTCGAGAATGTCGTAGCCGCGGTAATTGAGATCATTGCCGCTGCGGCCAACCGTGCAGAGCGCGGTGTTGCCGGCCTCGATGCCTGACAGCGCAACGGATTTTTTGGGTTTGAAAGTACTCGCCGTTTCTTTGTTGCTCATAGCCGTCTCCCTTGCATAATCACCAGCGGCAAAAAAAGGCGGACCGTCACCGGTAGCCGCCTTTCTTGCGCTGCACGCTCTGAATTAACCCAGCAGATGCTTTACGCCATCGCGCTCTTCCTGCAGTTCCTTGAGCGTGGCTTGCATGCGCGTGCGGCTGAAATCACTGACGTCTATGCCTTTGACGATCTCGACGTTGCCATCCTTGCATGTGCACGGGTAGCCGTACATGACGCCTTCGGGAATTCCGTAGCTGCCGTCGGACGGCACGCCCATGCTCACCCAGTCGCCGTCAGCGGTGCCTTGGACCCACGTGCGCATGTGATCCATTGCCGCGTTGGCAGCGCTGGCGGCGGACGAGAGGCCGCGCGCATCGATGATGGCCGCGCCGCGTTTTTGTATCATCGGAATAAACGTGTTCTCGAGCCACGCTTGGTCGTTGATTTGCGGCCACACTTTTTTGCCGTCGGCCTCAGCCGAGAAAATATCCGGATACTGGGTCGCGGAGTGATTGCCCCAGACGGTCATCTTCTGGATGCCCGCCACGGGCTTGCCGACTTTTTGCGCGACCTGCGTCAGCGAGCGATTGTGATCGAGCCGCAACATGGCCGTGAACTGCGAGGGCTTGAATTTCGGCGCGTTTTTCATGGCGATCAGGCAGTTCGTATTGGCCGGATTGCCGACCACCAGCACTTTGACGCTGCGGCTGGCGACATCCGATAGCGCTTTGCCTTGCGGCCCGAAGATTTTGCCGTTCGCTTCAAGCAGATCTTTGCGCTCCATGCCGGGACCGCGCGGCCGCGCGCCGACCAGCAGCGCATAGTCGGCATCCTTGAATGCGACGTTCGGGTCGCTCGCGGGCACCATGCTGTCGAGCAGCGGAAACGCGCAATCGTCGAGCTCCATCATCACGCCGCGCAGCGCTTTCTGCGCCTTCTCGTCGGGGATCTCCAGCATCTGCAGGATGACAGGCTGGTCCTTGCCAAGCATTTCTCCGCTGGC
Organism: Betaproteobacteria bacterium; assembly: GCA_025363575.1. The sequence goes on from JANYDM010000070.1 coordinate 26,535, forward strand.
AATTCTGAATAGCAGGCTATAGCCGATTTGGCCGGCGGCGCCGGTCACGGCAACGCGAACAGGGCGTTTCATAGTAGGGATGCTCCTGGGGACAATGAACAATCAGCGGGGTTGAGCCACGTAAGAGAATGCAAACAATGGCTTGAAAAAGTATATCACGGCGTGGCGCCCGAGGGTCAGCCCCACACTTCCCTGAACACACGCAGAAAGTTGCCGCCAAGAAGTTTTTTGATCAGCTCGCGGTCGTAGCCGTGCTGCAAAAACGCAGCGACAAGATTCGTGAGGTCGGATTTTTTGCTGAAACCTTCCACGCGGCGATTGCCATACGTCGATTTGCCGGTGGCTTCGGGATAGAACCATGGCGTAGACCAATTAGCTTTCGTCTTGCTGTCGAACATGTCGGTGCCCAATCCGACATGCTCGGGGCCGACCAGTTTAAGCGCGTGATCGAAATGCGCGATGTAGTCGTCCACGGTTGGCGCACGGTCCGTGCACATCAGCGTGCCCAGCGGCGTGATGCCGATGACGCCGCCACGCTCGGCGACTGCTTGCATTTGTTCATCCGTCGCCGACCGCGGATTGTCCACGATGGCGCGCGCCGCGGTGTGTGAGATCAGAATAGGCTTGGCCGAGTGGCGCGCTGTGTCCAGCGTCGTATTGATGCCAACGTGGGCGCAGTCGAGCACGATGCCGAGCCGGTTGCATTCTCTTACGATCTGGATGCCGAAGTGGGTGAGTCCGCGGTTCTCCGGCTCGAGGCAGCCGTCGCCGAGATAGTTCCGCTCCATGTAAGTCATTTGCAGCACGCGCAATCCCAGCTTGTGCAGTATGCGCACGCGGCTGCGGTCCTGGTCGATGAAGCTGGGGCTTTGCACGCCCAATATGACTGCGAGCTGCCCGTTTTGTTTGGCCGCGACAATGTCGGCGCTGGTCTCGACGAGGCGGGCCTTGGGGCTGATGTCGAAATAGATCAGGTTCTCGTTGACGGCTTTGAGCGTTTCCTCATACGTGGGTGTGTACGTAGGTTCCGATACCAGGGTTGAATTCATCGCGGTCCAGCCGTAACCGACGAGTTGCTCCTCGTAGGTGCCGTCGGCGACGTGTGGCGTGGGATGCACGATAGAACCGCCCATGCCGTCGATGACTATCGCTTCCTTGAGGATGTCGCGCGCTTCAGCCGGATAATCAGGCATGGCCTTCCTTTCGTTTATTGCGTCTGCCAGAGGGAGAGCCGGTAAGCGCGATCGATATCTCGAAGCGGTGCGGCGCGACCGGTATTTTTTGGAATTATACTAAAGCTTGTCCCATCGATTTTCGCCTTGAACGGAGCAAGCATGCCATGTATCAGAAGTAGCGCCGTATGCTGTGCCGTAATCGCCCTGAGCAGCGCACCGTCGTCTGCGCAAAACTTCCCCGCGCACGCCATACGATTGGTGATTCCGTTTGCGCCGGGGGGCGGCGCCGACATTGCGGGCCGCATATTCGCTCAGCGCCTGACCGAGCAACTCGGGCAGAGCGTGGTGCCCGATAATCGCGCCGGCGCCGGCGGTAACGTCGGCGCTGAAGTGACTGCCAAGGCGGCGCCCGACGGCTATACCGTTCTGCTTACAACCAATTCCATCGTCGTAAACGTGTCGCTCTACCCGAAGCTCAACTACAGCCTCAAAGAACTGGCACCGATTACGCTGTCCGCGACGATTCCATTGGTTCTGGTCACGCATCCCTCCGTGCCCGCGAAATCCGTGAAGGAATTGATCGCGCTTGCCAGGCAGCGTAAAGGCGGACTCAACTTCGGATCGAACGGCAGCGGCACCACCAGTCATTTGTCGGGAGTCCTATTGAACAGTATGGCCGGCATAGACGCGGTGCATATTCCTTATCGCGGCGGCGGCGCGGTGATGACGGCGCTGCTGTCGGGCGAGGTGGATATGGGCTTTTCGGTGACTCTGGTCGTTCAGCCGTACATCCGGATGGGCCGCCTGCGCGCAATTGCAGTGACGACCTTGAAGCCCGCTGCGACCATGCCGGACGTTCCCACGCTGAATTCGTTTTACCCTGGCTTCGAAACGAATGTGTGGCACGGATTTTTCGCACCAGCCGGGACGCCGGCGCCGGTACTGGCACGTTTGCACGACGAAATCGTCAAGGCACTGCAATCGCCGCAGGTGCGTGCTGCACTGGAGCGAGACGGCGCGGAGCCTGTGGGCACTGGCAGCAGCGAGTTTGCGTCCATCATCGCGAAAGACATCGATAAGTACGCCAGGCTGGTACGGATTTCCGGCGCGAAGCCGGAATAGGTAACTTGTTAGAGCCGGGTTTCGCGGCCGCTTTTTGCCGCAGCTTTTGCGATGCACCAATTGCTGCTAAAATTGTGGCTTCCGGCAGCTCAACGTTGTAACCGCACTGTGCAAGCTGGCGAAGCGCGCAGTAAACCTCCAAACCGGCCATGCAGACATGACTACGCGTCCTAAATATCTCAATCTCACACAGATACGCCTGCCGTTGCCGGCTTTCGTATCGATCATGCATCGCGTGAGCGGTGCATTTTTGTTTCTGGCGTTGCCGGTGCTGCTGTTCTGGTGGCAGGCGAGCCTCACATCGGCCGAAACATATGCCGCCCTGAAGTCGTGCGCGTCATCGCCGCTTGCCAAGCTGTGCCTGATCGCGCTGCTCTGGGCCTATCTGCATCATTTTTGCGCGGGCGTCCGTCATCTGGCATGCGACATCGATCTGGGCACCGAGTTGCCGTCGGCTCGCATCGCGAGCTGGATGGTGCTGGCGGTGAGCATAGGCCTGACCGCGGTGATCGGAGCGCGCTTATGGTAAAACGCGAAGTTGTCGGCGCCCATTATGGTTTGCGCGACTGGCTCGCGCAGCGCATCACCGCGATCGTGATGGCGCTGTATACGATACTGATCGTCGTTCTCCTGCTGTCCGCTTCCGAGCTCGACTACGCGTCGTGGCGCCAGCTGTTCGTCCCGCAGTGGATGAAATTCGCCACGCTGCTGTGCCTGCTCAGCCTGTATTTTCACGCGTGGGTCGGCGTGCGCAACATATTCATGGATTACATCAAGCACAGCGCGTTGCGGCTGGCGCTGTATGGAATCGTCATCGCGGCGTTGATCGTCTACGCGGCGTGGTCGGCACAGATATTGTGGAGCATATAAATCAATGACGATCGCAAAAAGACAGTTTGATGCGGTAGTCGTCGGCGCCGGCGGCTCAGGGTTGCGCGCGGCGCTCCAGCTGTCCGAAGCCAATCTGAAGGTCGCGGTATTGTCGAAAGTGTTTCCGACGCGTTCGCATACCGTCGCGGCACAGGGAGGCGTCGCTGCTTCGCTCGGCAATGACGGCGACGACAACTGGCATTGGCACATGTTCGATACCGTCAAAGGGTCGGACTATCTCGGTGACCAGGACGCGATCGAGTTCATGTGCCGCAAGGCGAACGAAGCCGTCTACGAGCTCGAGCATTTCGGCATGCCGTTCGACCGCACGCCCGACGGCCGCATCTATCAACGGCCGTTCGGCGGCCAGACGCGAAATTACGGCGAAGGCCCGGTCAAGCGCTCGTGCGCGGCCGCCGACCGCACCGGTCATGCGATGCTGCATACGCTGTACCAGCGCAACGTGCGCGCGCACACGCAGTTTTTCGTCGAGTGGATGGCGCTCGACCTGATCCGTGGCCAGGACGGCGACGTGCTCGGCGTTGTGGCGATGGAAATGGAAACCGGCGAAGTGATGATGCTGCAGGCCAAAGCGACTTTGCTCGCCACCGGTGGTGCTGGCCGAATTTATTCGGCCAGCACCAATGCCTTCATCAACACCGGCGACGGCCTCGGCATGGCGGCGCGTGCCGGTATCCCTCTCGAAGACATGGAGTTCTGGCAATTTCACCCGACGGGAGTGGCGGGCGCGGGCGTATTGATTACGGAAGGCGTGCGCGGTGAGGGCGGTTTCCTGCTGAACAAGAACGGCGAGCGCTTCATGGAGCGCTACGCGCCGACGGTCAAGGACCTGGCGTCGCGCGACGTGGTGTCGCGCGCAATGGCGACCGAAATCAAGGAAGGGCGCGGCGCCGGCAAAGACGGCGAATACATATTGCTGAAGCTCGACCATCTCGGCGCCGAAGTGATCGACAAGCGTTTGCCGGGCATACGCGAGATCGCGATGAAGTTCGCCAACGTCGATTGCACCAAGGACCCCATCCCAGTGGTGCCGACGTGCCACTATCAGATGGGCGGCGTGCCGGCGAACATGCACGGCCAGGTTTACATTCCCGACGGGGCAAACGAGAACATCGTGCGCGGGCTGTATGCGGCCGGCGAGTGCTCGTGCGTATCGGTGCATGGCGCGAACCGGCTCGGCACCAATTCGCTGCTGGATCTGCTCGTGTTCGGCAAATCCGCGGCGGAGCAGGTGATACGCGATATTGCCGGCGACAAAACGTTCAGGGATTTGCCGAAAGACGCCGCCGACAGGCCGCTTGCGCGGCTCGCGCGGCTTGACAGCGCGACCTCGGGCGAAAGCGTGGCCGAAGTCGGCGCGGAAATGCGTCGCACCATGCAGTTGCATTGCGGCGTGTTCCGCTTTCCCGACAGTCTCGCGGACGGCGTGCGCAAGATGCTGGCCGTCGCCGAGCGCGTCAAAAGCACGTTCATCAAGGACAAGAGCAAGGTCTTCAACACGGCGCGGCTCGAAGCGCTCGAACTCGACAATCTGGTCGAAACCGCGCTGTCGACCATGATTTCGGCGAACGCCCGCACGGAAAGCCGCGGCGCGCACGACCGCAGCGACCATCATGAGCGCGACGATGCCAACTGGATGAAGCACACGTTCTGGTTCAAGGACGGCAACCGCCTGCAATACAAGCCGGTCAAGCTGAAGCCGTTGACTGTCGAATCGTTCCAACCCAAACCCCGTGTCTATTAAGGCGCAGAGGAAGCAGCGATGAAATTCTCGATCTATCGTTACAACCCGGACGTCGACGCGCAGCCGCGCATGCAGGACTACGATATCGCGCTCGAGCCGACCGACCGCATGCTGCTCGACGCCCTGATCCGCATCAAGGAAAAAGACGACACGCTGTCGCTGCGCCGCTCATGCCGCGAAGGCGTTTGCGGTTCGGACGCGATGAACATCAACGGCAAGAACGGACTCGCCTGCATTACCAAGTTAGCCGACGTCAAAGAACCGGTCATGATACGGCCGCTGCCGGGTCTGCCGGTGATCCGCGACCTGATCGTCGACATGTCGCAATTCTTCAAGCAGTACCATTCGATCAAGCCGTACTTGCAGAATGAAACGCCCGCGCCCGAGAAAGAGCGCCTGCAGTCGCCGGCAGACCGCGAAGAGTTGAATGGCCTCTACGAATGCATCCTGTGCGCGTGCTGCTCGACGTCATGTCCGTCGTTCTGGTGGAATCCGGACAAGTTCGTCGGCCCGGCGGGACTGCTGCAGGCTTACCGTTTCATCGCCGACACGCGCGACCAGGCCATCAACGAGCGTCTCGACAATCTCGAAGATCCGTATCGCCTGTTCCGCTGCCATTCGATCATGAACTGCGTCGATGTCTGTCCCAAAGGGCTCAATCCCACGCGCGCGATCGGCAAAATCAAAGAATTAATGGTCAAGCGCGCTGTCTAGTCTGCGATGACCGCGATTACCGCTGGGGAATTGGGCAAGGTCCGCTGGCATTGCCGCCGCGGCTTGCTCGAACTCGACCTGATACTGGAGCAATTCAACAGCCGGCACCTCATGGAGCTGGACGCCGGGCAGCTCGCGCGGTTCAAGGAATTGCTCGCTTTCTCCGATAATGACCTGCTGGACGTCGTCATGGGGCGCGCTGCCGCGCCTGAACACCGCTACGACGAAATTCTGCAGTTGCTTGGACGCCCTGAAACGGGGCGTTACTTGTCGTCGCAATAGCAATACCTTGACGTATAATTATTGCCCTCTAAGTTTACGAATTCGCGGAGAATTTCATGGCTGAGAAACTTGCAACCCTCACTTTTACCGACGGCACGCCGGCAATCGATTTTCCGGTAGTGGCAGGGTCGGTCGGACCGGACGTGATCGACATCCGTCCGCTCTACGCGAAATCGAAGAAATTCACCTACGACCCCGGGTTCCTGTCGACTGCCAGCTGTTCGTCGAAGATCACCTTCATCGACGGCGACGAAGGGATTTTGATGTACCGCGGTTATCCGATCGAGCAGCTCGCCGAGAACTGCAACTTTCTCGAGGTCGCCTATCTCATCCTTAACGGCGAATTGCCGAACCCGACGCAAAAAATTGAATTCGACACCACCGTGATGCATCACACGATGGTGCACGAGCAGCTCTCGCGTTTCTATTCGGGGTTCCGCCGCGACGCGCATCCGATGGCCGTGCTCTGCGGCGTGGTCGGTGCCTTGTCCGCTTTCTATCACGACTCGCTCAACATCAACGATCCGCGCAGCCGCGAGATATCGGCGTTTCGCCTGATCGCGAAGCTGCCGACGATCACGGCCATGTGCTACAAGTACAACGTCGGCATGCCGTTCATGTACCCGAAGAACAAGCTGTCGTACGTCGAAAATTTCCTCTACATGATGTTCGGCAACCCGTGCGAGGAATACAAGCCGAACCCGATCCTGACCAAGGCCATCGACCGCATCCTGATCCTGCATGCAGACCACGAGCAGAATGCGTCGACTTCGACGGTTCGCACCGCCGGTTCTTCGGGCGCCAACCCGTTTGCGTGCATCGCTTCCGGCATTGCCAGCCTGTGGGGCCCGGCGCACGGCGGCGCGAACGAAGCCGTGCTCAAGATGCTCGAAGAAATCGGCGACGAAAAGAACATCGGGCCGTACATCAAGCGCGTCAAGGACAAGGGCGATCATTCCGTGCTTTATGGCTTCGGCCATCGCGTCTACAAGAATTACGATCCGTGCGCGAAGCTGATCCAGAAAACCTGCCACGAAGTGCTCGACGAACTCGACCTGAAAGACGACAAGTTGTTCAAGCTTGCAATGGCGCTCGAAAAAATCGCGCTCGAGGACGAGTATTTCGTCTCGCGCAAGCTTTATCCGAACGTCGATTTTTATTCCGGCATCGTCTATAAGGCGCTCGGTATTCCGACCACCATGTTTACCGCGCTGTTTGCGGTCGCGCGCACGGTGGGCTGGATCGCGCAGTGGAACGAAATGATCGGCGATCCCGATCAGAAGATCGCGCGTCCGCGGCAGCTTTACACCGGCTACGGCAGGCGTGAATTCGTGCCCATGGGCAAGCGCAAATAAGCGCGCTTCCCGGAGCGACGCGCCATGTCTTATAGCGAGCTGCGCGGCAACTCGTATCTGTTTGGCGCCAACGCGCCATTTATCGAGGCGCTGTACGAGCGATATCTTGAAGATCCCGGCGCGGTAGAGCCGCGCTGGCGCAGCTACTTCGACGAACTGCAGAAGCTCGACGCCGGCGTGCGCGACGTCGCGCACGGACCTATTCAGGATTATTTTGCGCAGCTGGCTCGTCAGCCGCGCGGCGCCACGGCAACCCGCGCCGGCGAGCCGTCGCAACTCAGCGAAAAACAATACGGCGTGCTGCAGCTTATAGGCGCGTATCGTTTTCAGGGCGCGCGCATAGCGGATGTCGATCCGCTTAAACGTCAGGAACCGCCGGTCATCGCCGAGCTCGACCCCGCATATTACGGCCTGGTCGATGCGGATATGGACACCGTGTTCGGCACCGGCTCGCTGGTCGGGCCGCGCGACATGAAGCTAAGGGACATCCTGCAGCTGCTGCGCGATACGTATTGCCGCACGATAGGCACCGAGTACATGTACATCGCCGACGTGCCGCAAAAACGCTGGATTCAGGAGCGTCTCGAAGCGTCGCGCGCGACGCCGCAATATGACGTCGACTACAAGAAACACATACTCGAGCGGCTGACGGCGGCGGAAACGCTGGAGCGTTATCTGCACACCAAGTATGTCGGTCAGACGCGTTTCTCGCTGGAAGGCGGCGACAGCCTCATTCCGATGCTCGATAAATTGCTGCAGCACGCGGGCGCGGCGGGCGTGCAGGAACTCGTAATAGGCATGGCGCATCGCGGACGGCTTAACGTGCTCGTGAATACGCTCGGCAAGATGCCGAAGGATTTGTTTGCAGAGTTCGAAGGCAAGCAGGACGAGTCGACGCTGGCCGGTGACGTCAAATATCACGATGGCTTTTCGTCGAACGTCATGACGCCGGGCGGGCCGCTGCATCTGTCGCTTGCGTTCAATCCCTCGCACCTGGAAATCGTCGACCCCGTGGTCGAGGGCTCGGTGCGTGCGCGCCAGCATCGCCGTCGCGACAAGACCGGCGCGCACGTGCTGCCGGTCCTGATCCACGGCGACGCTTCGTATGCAGGGCAGGGCGTGGTCATGGAAACGCTGAATCTCGCGCAGACGCGCGGCTTCGGCACCGGCGGCACCGTCCACATCATAATCAACAACCAGATCGGATTTACGACCTCCGATCTGCGTGATGCGCGCTCGACCTTGTATTGCTCGGACGTATCGAAGATGCTCGAAGTGCCGATCTTCCACGTCAACGGCGACGATCCGGAGGCGGTGTGCCTGGCGACCGAGATCGCGCTCGATTTCCGCCTGAAATTCGCGAAGGACGTGGTGCTCGATCTCGTCTGCTATCGCCGGCTCGGTCACAATGAGCAGGACGAGCCGATGGTCACGCAGCCGCTGATGTACAAGCGGATACATAAGCACCCGACGCCACGAAAAATTTACGGCGAACGGCTGGCCAGAGAGGGCGCCGTGGGTGACGCCGTCGCCGAGGACATGGTCAAGACGTACCGTGCCGCGCTCGACGGCGGCTATCATACGAACAAGACGATACTGTCGAATTTCAAGCCGCCGTTCGAAGTCAACTGGAAGCCATTCATCGGCACCAAGTGGAACGAGAACGACGATACGCGGCTGCCCCTCGAGACGCTGAAGCAGCTCGGCCGCAAGGTCGCCGATGTGCCGCCGAATTTCAAGCTGCATCCGCGCGTCGAGAAAATCATGGCGGACCGCCGGTTGATGGCCGAGGGCAAGCTGCCGCTGGACTGGGGCATGGCCGAGAACCTGGCCTATGCCACGCTGCTCAACGAAGGCTATTCCGTGCGCATCACCGGGCAGGATGTCGGCCGCGGCACGTTCTTTCATCGCCATGCAGTCCTGCACGATCAGAATCGCGAGAAGTGGGATCAGGGCACGCACATGCCGCTGCAGCACATCAGCGACAAGCAGGGCGACTTCGTCATCATCGATTCGGTGCTGTCGGAGGAAGCAGTACTCGGTTTCGAATACGGATACGCGACCTCGGGGCCCAATGAGCTCGTCGTATGGGAGGCGCAGTACGGCGATTTCGTCAATGGCGCGCAGGTCGTGATCGACCAGTTCATCTCGTCGGGCGAAATTAAATGGGGCCGCATGTGCGGGCTCACCATGATGCTGCCGCACGGCTACGAAGGCGCGGGGCCCGAGCATTCGTCGGGCCGCATCGAGCGTTTCCTCCAGCTGTGCGCCGACTACAACATGCAGGTGTGCGTGCCGGCGACGCCGGTGCAGATGTATTACCTTCTGCGCCGCCAGATGGTGCGCCCGTACCGCAAGCCGCTGATCATTTTTTCGCCGAAGAGCCTGCTGCGGCACAAGGAGTCGGTGTCGCCGCTCGAGGAATTCGCCAACGATAATTTTCACGCGGTGAACGAGGAGTGGGACGACAACATCGACCCCAAAGCGGTGAAGCGCATCGTGTTCTGCAGCGGCAAGGTGTTTTATGATTTGCGCGCCGCGCGCCGCGAGCGCGGCATAAGCGACATTCCGCTGGTGCGCATTGCGCAGCTTTATCCGTTTGCGCACGATGACTTCAAGATGCAGATCGAGAAGTACAAGAACGCAACCGAAATCGTGTGGTGCCAGGAAGAGCCGCGCAATCAGGGGGCGTGGCATCGAATCCAGCATTATCTGATGCGTCATTTGCTGCCGCATCAGAAGCTCACTTACGCGGGGCGCGATTCGTGGGCGACGCCGGCGGCAGGCTATAAATCGCTGCACGACAAGCAGCAAAAAGAACTCGTCAATCTGGCGCTGACGGTGGGCGCCGCATCGCGCGCCGACGGCACGAAATAAGCATCTGAACTGGAGCAAGCATGTTAGTTGAAGTCAAAGTGCCGCAACTCTCGGAATCCGTGGCCGAGGCGACACTGGTGTCGTGGCACAAGAAAGTCGGCGAATACGTCAAGCGCGACGAGAACCTGGTCGACATCGAGACCGACAAGGTCGTGCTGGAAACGCCGGCCCCCGATTCCGGCGTGCTGGTCAAGATCGTTAAAGGCGATGGCGGGACCGTGGCCAGCAAGGAAATCATCGCTACTATAGACACCGACGCGAAAGCGGCGGCAGCGCCGGCAACGGCGGCCAGCGCACCGGCGGCTGCACCGGCGCAATCCGCAGCACCCGCCATCATGCCGGCCGCGCAGAAGATCGCGGCCGAAAACAAGATAGATCCCGGCACCTTGAGCGGCAGCGGTCGCGGCGGCCGTGTGACCAAGGGCGATGTGCTCGACGCCGTGCAGGGAACGCAGCCAGCGGCCAAAGCACCGTTTGCCCCCGCTGCGCCGATGCGTGCGTCGGCGCCGCCCATCGATCTCAGTGCGCTCGGCGACCGGCCGGAACAGCGCGTACCGATGTCGCGCCTGCGCGCGCGCATCGCCGAGCGTCTGGTGCAGTCCCAGGCAACCGCCGCGATACTGACGACGTTCAACGAAGCGAACATGCAGCCGGTCATCGAGTTGCGTAACCGCTACAAGGACAAATTTGAGAAAGAACACGGCGTCAAGCTGGGGTTCATGTCTTTCTTCGTCAAAGCTGCAGTCAGCGCGCTTAAACGCTATCCGCTGGTCAATGCATCGATCGACGGTAACGACATCATCTATCACGGCTACTTCGACATCGGGATTGCTGTCGGCAGCCCGCGCGGGCTCGTCGTGCCGATTATCCGCAACGCGGACCAGATGTCGCTCGCGGATATCGAGAAGCAAATAGCGGAGTTCGGCAAGCGTGCGCAGGATGGCAAGCTGACGATAGAGGAGCTCACTGGCGGCACGTTCTCGATTTCAAACGGCGGCGTGTTCGGCTCGATGCTGTCGACGCCCATCATCAACCCGCCGCAAAGCGCGATCCTCGGCGTGCATGCGACCAAAGACCGCGCGGTGGTCGAGAACGGCCAGATCGTGGTCCGCCCCATGAACTATCTCGCGCTATCGTACGATCATCGCATCATCGACGGCCGTGAAGCCGTGCTCGCCCTGGTCGCGATGAAAGACGCGCTCGAAGACCCGGCGCGCATGCTGCTCGATCTCTAAACCGGCGTTTGCCATGGCCAAATTTTTTGACGTCGTAGTCATCGGCGGCGGGCCGGGCGGCTATATCGCCGCCATTCGCTCCGCCCAGCTCGGCTTGAAGACGGCATGCATCGACGAGGCGAGCACGCCGGACGGCAAACCGGCCCTCGGCGGCACTTGCACCAACGTCGGCTGCATCCCGTCCAAAGCGCTGCTGCAGTCCTCCGAGAACTACGAGCACGCCGGCCACCAATTCGCCGAACACGGAATCCAGGTCAAGGGTTTGAGCGTCGACGTCACGCAAATGCTCGCGCGCAAGGATAAGGTCGTCAAGCAGAACAACGACGGCATCGTTTTCCTGTTCAAGAAGAATAAAGTCGAGTTTCTGCACGGGCGCGGCAGTTTCGCGGGCTTGTCAAAAGCGGCGGGCAGCGACGGCATAGAGATCAAGGTCGCCGGCAAGGCCGCCGAGGCCGTGGTCGCGAAGCACGTCATCATCGCCACGGGATCGAATCCGCGCGCGTTGCCCGGCGCTGACTTCGACGAGAAGACCATACTTTCGAACACCGGCGCGCTTGCGATTACGGAAGTGCCCAAACGTCTGGGCGTCATAGGCGCCGGCGTGATCGGCCTTGAAATGGGCAGCGTGTGGCGACGGCTGGGCGCCGAAGTCACCATACTCGAGGCATTGCCGGTATTTCTCGGCGCCGTGGACGAGCAGATCGCGAAAGAAGCGGCCAAGGTGTTTGCCAAGCAGTCGCTGACGATATATACCGGCGTCAAGATCACGAAAGTCACCAGCAAGAAAACCGTGACGGTGGAATACACGGACAGTGCAGGTGCTGCCCAAACCGCGACTTTCGACAAACTGATTGTCTCCATTGGACGCGTACCTAACACGACTGGGCTGGATGCAGCGCAGGCTGGCGTCAATCTGGACGAGCGCGGCTTCGTCACGGTCGACGATAACTGCCGCACCAACGTGGCGAATGTGTGGGCGATCGGCGACGTCGTGCGTGGTCCGATGCTCGCGCACAAGGCCGAAGAGGAAGGCGTGGCGGTGGCCGAGCGCATCGCGGGCAAGCATGGACACGTCGATTTCAATACCGTGCCCTGGGTTATTTACACTTCACCGGAAATAGCCTGGGTCGGCAAGACCGAGCAGCAACTGAAGGCCGCTGGCGTCGAGTACCGTGCCGGTACGTTCCCATTCATGGCTAACGGGCGGGCGCGGGCGCTCGGCGACACGACGGGCATGGTGAAAATGCTGGCGGATGCCAAGACCGACCGCATTCTCGGCGTGCATATTATCGGGCCGATGGCTTCCGAGCTGATCGCCGAAGCGGTCGTCGCAATGGAATTCGGCGCGTCTAGCGAAGACATAGCGATGATCTGCCATGCGCATCCTTCGCTGTCCGAAGCGATGAAGGAAGCGGCGCTCGCGGTCGACAAGCGCACGTTGAATCTCTGACGCGCTGCGGCTGCAGAGTCAGGCGCTCCAAGTGAACGAGGACGCGCGCGCCGGGGCCGGCAACCGCTACGGCCATTACGCATTGCCCGAAGACAGTTCCGACATTCTGGGCTGGGTACGCCAGCATGGGCAGGCCCATGGCTTCGAGCTCGATGCATCGCAGCTCACTGCCTTGCAGGTGCTGCAAGGCGTCTACGAGGATCTGATTGCGCTGGAGCGCCTCGAAGCCTCGCTGATCCGCCTGCTCGCGCGCAAGCAGACCGTGCGCGGGGCCTACCTGTGGGGCGGTGTCGGCCGCGGCAAGAGCTTCCTGATGGACAGCTTTTATAATTGCGCGCCGGTCGCGCGCAAAAAGCGCATTCATTTTCATCGGTTCATGCAGGAAATCCATCACGCGCTGAACCACTATCAGGGCAGGGAAGATCCGCTTTCCCTCATCGCGCGGGACATTGCGAAGGACACGCGCCTGCTGTGCCTCGATGAATTCCACGTCACCGACATTACCGACGCCATGCTGATGCGGCGCCTGCTTGAAGGTCTGTTCGAGCATGGCGCGGTGCTGGTGACGACTTCGAACCAGCAGCCCGATGACCTTTACAAGAACGGCCTGCAGCGCACGCAGTTCCTGCCGGCGATCGAGCTCATCAAGCGCAACCTGCACGTCGTCAACGTCGATGGCGGGACAGATTACCGGTTGCGCGAGCTCGAGCGGGCCGGCGTATATCACACCGGCGCCGATGCGCAAGCGCGGCTGGAGCAGGCATTCATCAACATCGCGCGTCATGAGTCCGCCGATAGTTGCGATCTCGAAATCGAAGGACGCACTATCCGTGCACGGCGGCTGGCGCGCGGCGTGGCATGGTTTGACTTCCGCGAGCTGTGTGATGGTCCGCGCGGCAAGGCGGATTACATCGAGCTCGCGCGGCGTTACCATACCGTGCTGTTGTCGGGCATTCCCGAATTCAAGATAGACGAAACCGACGTCGTGCGGCGCTTTACCTGGCTGATCGACGAGTTTTATGATCGCCGCGTCAAGCTGATCGTGTCGGCGGCCGCACCGCCGGGCCGGCTATATGCGTGGGCCGAAGGCGGCGACCAGTTCGAGCGCACCATCAGCCGCCTGATCGAGATGCAGACACACGATTACCTGAGCCAGCCGCATCTGCCGTAATTCCACAGGAGAGATCATCATGGAGAAATTCAAGGCGTTCCGCATCTTCGAAGAAAACGGCAAAGGCGCGGGGCGTCTTGTCGACATGACTCTCGACGAACTCGACGCGGGCGAAGTGGTCATCAAAGTCGCGTATTCGAGCGTCAATTTCAAGGACGCGCTGGCCGGTACCGGCACCGGCGGCAAGATCGTGCGCCGCTACCCGTGTGTCGGCGGCATCGACAGCGCCGGCACGGTGGTCTCGTCGAGCGACAGTCGCTTCAAGTCTGGCGACGAAGTGATATGCACAAGCTACGATTTTGCGATGGCACATGACGGCGGTTACGCCGGCTATGCGCGCGTGCCCGCCGCCTGGGTCGTGCCTTTGCCCGCGGGATTGACGCTGTTCGATGCGATGGCGATCGGTACCGCCGGCTACACATCGGGATTGGCTGTGCATCTGCTCGAACACAACGGCATGGCGCCTGCCAACGGCAAAGTCGTGGTCAACGGGGCAACCGGCGGCTGCGCGAGCATCGCAATCGATATGCTCGCGGGGCGCGGTTATCAGGTGACGGCCGTCACCGGCAAGGCTGGCGAGCATGCGTATTTGAAAGAAATAGGCGCCGCTGAGGTTCTCGGCCGCGACGCGTTGAAGCTCGGTACACGGCCGCTCGAAAAAGGTGTGTGGGCCGCGGCCTTCGATTCGGTCGGCGGCGAACAGTTGTCCGCGTTGACGCGCTGCATGCAGCAAAACGGCCTGATCGGCAGCTTCGGTAATGCAAGTGGCATCGAGCTCAACACGACTGTGCTGCCCTTCATCCTGCGCGGCGTGCGCCTCATCGGTGTAGATTCGGGTTACACGCCCATGGATACCCGGAGACGCGTCTGGGAGCGGCTGGGTTCCGACCTGAAGCCGCGGCATCTCAAAAATATCACGCACTCGATTACGCTGCAGCAATTGCCGGAGACCTTCACGGCCATGCTGAAGCAGGAAACGAGAGGCAGAACCGTAGTCAAGATAGAATAAGCCGGCGTCCGCTGCGCTCGCGCACATAGGAGGGGACATGGCCACTTACAAGGAATTCCACCGGCGCTCGATCGACGAGCCCGAGGCGTTCTGGGGCGAGCAGGCGCATTTTATCGACTGGCACAAACCGTTCGGCAAAGTCCTCGATTACAGCCGGCCGCCGTTCGCACGGTGGTTTGTCGGCGGCGAGACCAATCTGTGCCACAACGCAGTCGACCGCCATCTTGAGAAACGCGCCGGCCAGAATGCGCTGATTTTTATTTCGACCGAAACCGGTCAGAATAAAAACTACACGTTTCGGGAGCTACATACCGAGGTCAATCGCTGCGCCGCGGTGTTCCGCGAACTCGGCGTGCGCAAAGGCGACCGCATCCTGATCTACATGCCGATGATCCCGGAAGCTGTGTTCGCGATGCTCGCGTGCGTGCGCCTCGGTGCAATCCATTCTGTCGTGTTCGGCGGCTTTGCGGCGCATAGCCTTGCGTCGCGCATCGACGATGCGAAACCGAAAATCCTGTTTACCGCCGACGCCGGCATGCGCGGCGGCAGGGCGATTCCGTACAAAGGCCTGGTCGACGAGGCGACCCGTCTCGCGGAGCACCCGCCGCAGCACGTGGTGATTGTCAATCGCGGCATCGCGGATTTCGCGCGCATAGACGGTCGCGATATCGATTACGCGCAATTGCGCGAACGGAATTTGTCCGCGCGGGTGCCGGTGGTCTGGCTGGAGTCGAGCGAGCCATCGTACATACTTTACACGTCGGGCACGACAGGCAAGCCGAAGGGCGTGCAGCGCGATACCGGCGGCTACGCGGTCGCCCTGGCCGCGAGCATGCAGCATATCTACTGCGGCAAACCCGGTGATGCCATGTTCACGACGTCCG
>JANYDM010000101.1 GCA_025363575.1 Betaproteobacteria bacterium
CCCGCACCACTACGCTGACACGATGCCCGCAACCTTGCCGCGAGCGCTTCAATCCTTGGCGGTCTTAATTCACTTCACCGAACGGCAAAGCCACGACAACCACCGCGTAAGCGGTTTAGTTCAACGAGTATTGGTTGCCAAAATTTAGGTGACAGAATTTAGTTGCCAAAATTTATCTGCTGAAATGTGACAGGCCATTTAGGGACGATACTCCGATTTATGCCGTATTCATAAGTCGACTATAACTGCAGCGCCGCGCACCCTCGCCCGTTCGCCAGCCGCTTTGACCAGCCCCGACGAGACTACCGACTTAATGAACGTGCGCGCGTATGCCAACGCGGGTGCTTTTCCTTGGGCCATGCCTAAAGCGATTTGTTCGACGCCATATCGGCCATCGAGGACTTTGGAGCTGGGCATTTTGTCTGCGAGCTCGAACAGGATGGTCTTGTTGGTGGCAAAGACATCGGCCTTGCCGAGTGTGAGCAGCTCGACACCGCTCTCGAGGTTTGGCGTTCGCATCACGACGGCGTTCTTAAGCAAAGCGGGGAGCTTGACTACCGATGTGCTGCCTTCGACCACCACGACCCGCACACCTGTCCTGTCCACGTCGGCGAGCTGCGCAATCGGCGAACCGCGGGACACGAGATAACCGGCGTCCATTTCCAGGTAGGGCTGCGTGAAATCGATTTCCTTTGCTCGCGCCGGCGTGGCGTTCGTAAACAAGATATTCACGTCGCCGGATTTCAGCGCGGCTATGACTTCGCCGTTTTGCGCATAGATGACGGGATCAAACGGAACGCCTAGCTGTAGCGCGAACGCTTGCCCGAGCTCAAAGCCCACGCCATTCGTCTCGCCTGTCGCGGGATCTATGATCAGAGAAAGCGGGCTGCCAAGATAGAGCCCAACGCGCAGCTTGCCTGTAGGCGCCAGGGCCTTTCTTACTTCCTCGGTAATTGAAGTCATCTCTGGAAACCTTTAATCCACTTTAGTGCCGGATTTCTTTACAACGACAGCCCACTTAGCCAGCTCGGACTTGATATAGGCCGCGAACTCGGCAGGCGAACTGCCGATGATCTCGATGCCTTGTGCAGCGAACATTTCTTTCGCGTCGTTCATGCGCAGAATGTTCAGGACTTCTTCATTCAGCTTTTCAATGATGTCGCTCGGCGTGCCGGCAGGCGCGAGCAACCCGTACCAGACGATTGCCTCGAATTTCGGAATCGTCTCGGCGAAGGTTGGAATATCCGGCGCAGCTTGAGAGCGTTTCGCGCCGGTGATGCCAAGCGCGCGCAACTTGCCCGCTTTCACTTGACCGAGCACGTTCGGTATGCCCGACATCATCAGCGGGACCTGACCGCTGATGACATCGATTGTCGCAGGCGTCGCGCCGCGATACGGAACATGCACGAGATCGATACCGGTTTCGAGCTTGAGCAGTTCCACCGACAGATGAGCGGTTGAGCCGCTGCCCGCGGTTGCGTAATTGAGTTGGCCGGGCCGCGCCTTGGCAAAGGTGATGAACTCCTTGAATGTATGCACCGGCAAAGACGGATTTGCCACAAGCATGTTCGGCACAGAGCCGATCAGCGATATCGGCGAAAAGCTTTTCACCGGATCGAATGGCAGTTTTGGATAGACGGATGGATTCACTGCAAGCTGCGCACTCGCCGCCATCAGCAATGTATAGCCGTCGGCCGCCGCATTAGCGACCAGCTCCGCGGCAATGTTGCCACCGGCGCCGGGCCGGTTATCGACAACCGCCGGCTGTCCCCAACGCTCCGACATTTTCTGCGCGAGCTTGCGCGCCACGATGTCGCTGCCGCCACCCGGCGGGAACGGCAATACGATGCGAATCGCGCGAGTTGGATAGTTAGCCTTGCTCGGCGCATTTTGCGCAGAGGCCATCGTCGCCCATGCGTGAGTGGCGAGGATCAGAATTGCCGCTATGAATCCGGCAGGTTTTCGGGCGATCATTCTGAGCACGGGGCTAGCGATACACCGCCTGAATCAACGCGCGTATATAGCCGATGACGAATGCCTGGTTGGCACTTTCGGCGCCGGGAAACATGGGCGAGTGATCGAGCGAGAAAGGTCCTTTGAATCCAATGTCGCGGTACGCTTGCATCGCTTTGTACATATCGACGTCACCGTTGTCGACGAACGTCTCCTGAAAGTGCGGGAATTCTCCGCGCACATTGCGGAAGTGGACCATGACGATTTTGTCGATAGACCCCATGCGGCGTATGGCGTCGTAGACATTGACGCCTTGCATTTCCGTTACGCAGCCCTGGCAGAACAGCATGCCGTTCGACGGCGAAGGAACGATGCCGAAGATCTGGTCGTACTGATCGAACGTCGAGGCGATGTGACCCGCGCCCGCGAGCGCCGGCGTTCCTTTGGGCACGGGCGGGTCGTCGGGATGCAGCGCCATGCGGACGCCCGCCTTCTCCGCGGCAGGCACGAGCGCTTTGAGGAAATAGGAGAGATTGTCGAACACCTGCTGCTCCGAGAGCGGCGGTGAGATCGGCGGCGCCGGCTTCTTCAGGTACTCGCCATAGTCGAACGAAATATAGGTGGATGTGCCTCGTCCCTGCGTCGGCGCCGAGCGCAACAGCTTCGAATTGAGCAGCTTGAAGTTGTAGGCGAGGATGGGCACGCCCGCCTCACCCATCGCGTGCACGATGTCGAGCAGGAACGCAATCTTCTCGTCGCGCCCGGGTAGCCCGCGCTTGATTTCGTCGAAGCCGGCGGTAGCAAGCACCGTGCGCAGCTGCATGCCGTGCGCGGCGACTTTCTCCTTCGCAGCCTTGAAAAAAGCGCTCGTCGATTCACGTGTCGACAAATCCATCGCGGGATTACCGCGCCGTGTGTCGGGCAGGTCGATTGCAACACAGTCGAGACCGAGCGTGCTCACGAGCGCGAGCTTTTGATCGACTTCATTGTTCCAGACTACTTTGTCTTGTATCTGCATTGATATCCTCTCATTCGCCTTTCACGCCGGCGGCAATC
This sequence comes from Betaproteobacteria bacterium, assembly GCA_025363575.1. The sequence goes on from JANYDM010000101.1 coordinate 3,010, forward strand.
ACCACTTTTTTCCATTTCACCACTTCGTCGCGGATGAACGCGGCAGTCTGCTCCGGCGTCATCAGCGATGGATCGGTGCTCTGACTCGCGAGCAGGTTGCGGAATTCAGGCGACTGCACGCATTTCTCGATCGCGGTATTGAGCAACTTCACGATGTTGCGCGGCATGCCGGCGGGCCCGGCAAGCGTGAGCCATGTATACGACTCGAATCCCGGCAGGCCCGACTCGGCGATCGTCGGAATATCGGGCACGACGGCCGTACGCGTCCTGCTCGATACGCCGAGCGCGCGTATGCGGCCTGATTTGACGTGCGGCAGCAGCGAAGGGATCGAGCCGAACATTACGTCGACGCGCCCGCCGATCAGTTCCGGCACGGTGAACGCGCTGCCTTTGTACGGCACATGCAGCATATCCGTGCCGGTCTGCATTTTGAACATTTCCATCGTAAGGTGCAGGCTGCCGCCGGTGCCGGTCGATGCGTAAGTCAGCTTGCCCGGGCGCGCTTTCGCGAATGCGACCAGCTCCTGCACGGTGGTTGCCGGCGACGACAGATTTACAACGAGCATATGTGGCGCGACGCCCAGCATGCCCGCCGGCTGGAAATCGCGGACTACGTCAAACGTGAGTTCCTTATATAGCGACGGGCTGCTTGCGAGCGGCGTATTGAGCAGGAGCAGTGTGTAACCATCAGGCACAGCGTGCGCGACGATATCGCCGGCAAGATTGCCCGCGGCCCCCGCGCGATTGTCGACGATAAACTGCCGTCCGAGAATGTCCGAGAGCCTGGGAGCGTAGATGCGGCCGATGACATCCGCGCTCGAGCCCGGCGGATAGGGCGAGACTACGCGCACGGGCTTTGCAGGGTAGGTCTGCGCTTGGGCGGTGAGCACAGCACTGAACGTTGCCATGAGCAGCACCGCGTGGGGCATACGGGACTGACGATTAATGGATTGCTCCTTAGGCTGTTTGGCGTAGCCGCGAGCTGTGCAGTGTAGCGGAAGCTGCGGGCAAGGGTGGCGCTTAAGACCACCCCTTTGACAGGGCTGTCCGCTGATTTAATACGAGATGTTCGTCTCCCTTCTGCGCGTGGCCGTGACTTTTCTTGTTAGAAAATGCGTATGTCATTTCATTGACCTGAGGAAATAAAACCCGTTTTGGGACTCAGCGCGGCACCAGTAACGGAATTTGTCTCGCGCAAAAAAAACCCCGCCGAAGCGGGGTTGTTGTGACTGTCGAAGTTAACGATATCAGTGCTGGTCTTTGCCAACCCGGGTCCAGGCGGCGCGCGCGGCAAACTTTGCGCGGTCCCACGACAGGTTTGAGCTGCCCTTGGATTTTTCGTAGTCGTTCCGCAGCTCGCCTTCCACGTCGTCAAAGCCGCGATCGCCGTACTGTCCGCGCCCCATGTAGCCGGTGCGGAAGGCCGGTGAATAATCGTCGTAGCTTAGGTTCTTGTCGTAATAAGACTCGTGCTTGTAGTTGTCTTTCCAGTACGTGTCCTCGCGCGTCGGGTCCATTGCTTCGCCGGCAGCTTTGCCAGCCAGCCCGCCCGCGACTCCGCCGATTACCGCGCCGGCGACTGCGCCTACGGGGCCGGCCACTGCACCGGCTGCAGCGCCCGCCGCCATACCGCCCGCTGCGGCTCCGAGTCCTGTTCCGATGGGATGCGCACCGGGCTCGCCGGTGATCGGATCACGATTTGCATCGCGCTTGTTGGTTTCGTGTTGGTCCATGAAGATCTCCTCAAGTGATATGCGTCTATTCAGATCGCTTGAGAATTGTGCGCGTTACCACTACAGGCGTCCGTCGGGCTATGTCCTATTCGGGTGCCATCAATCAACCGACTGAGAAGAATAGATTCTAAAAGCTGTCCTTATTCCGCCCGCGCGCCAGACGCCTTCACCACCCTGGCCCACAGCGCAATCTGCGCGCGATTGAACTGATCCATGCCTTCCGGCGTGGTGCTCACCACTTCAGCGCCCAGGCTGGAGATGCGCTCTCTGACATCGGGCGCCGCGAGCATGCGTGCCATTTCGGCGTTGAGTTTCGCCACAACGTCTTTGGGCGTGGCTGCGGGCACGACAACACCGAACCAGCCGATGGCCTCGAAGCCCGGCACGCCGGACTCCGCCATGGTTGGCACTAAGGGCAACGCGCCTGCGCGCCGAGCGCTGGTGACCGCAAGTGCTTTGATGCGCCCGGATTTTACGAACGGGCTGGCGACCACGATGTTCTCGAAGCTCAGTGCGATTTGTCCGCCGATGACGTCGGCGATCGCCTGCGCGCTGCCTTTGAAGGGGACGTGCTGCATGTCGATGCCGGTGAGCATCTTCAGCATCTCGCCGGATAAATGGTTAGGCGTGCCGCTGCCGGGCGAGGAGAAAGTAAGCTGGCCGGGCCGCGCCTTCGCGAGCGCCACGAGTTGACGCGCATTGCTGACGGGCATCGAAGGATGGACCGACAGGACGTAACAAGTGGTCGCCATCAGTGAAACCGACGCGAAATCTTTGACCGGATCGAACGGAAGCTTGGCGTAGAGGCTGGGCGCCACTGAATTGGGCGCGGTGGTCGCAAGCAGCAGCGTGTGCCCGTCGGGTGCGGACTTCGCAACCTGCTCGGTGCCAATGAGCCCGCCTGCCCCGGGACGGTTGTCCACTACGAACTGCTGGCCCAGGCTCTCGGAGAATTTCTGGCTCGCGATGCGCGCCATCAAGTCGGCGGTGCCGCCCGCGGTCCACGGCACCACCATGCGCGCGGGGCGCATCGGATAGTTCTGGGCCAAAGCGCAACTGGATGAGACACACAACGTGGCGGCGAGCCACAGGCGAAGTGCAGCCATCGGGTTCCCCTTTTTTGGTTAAGGCCGGATTCTACCGCTGTTGCTGCCGATGAAGACTTCGCGGCTCGACGCGCGCTGCATGACACTTGGTGCGCCAACACACAGACCGCCGGCGACCACCGTCTTATCCTAGTTCATCATCCGTGCGCAGGGCATCACGCCGGCGCGGAATGCGGACGCCAGCTCCCGGGCGAAGGACAGAAACGCAGCAAAAGGATAATCTTATGTTTGAATTAAAAACGTTGGCTTCACGCTCTTCCCTGACGCTGCTCGCGGTCGCGACCGCAGGCTATGCCGGCTACAGCATGTACCGGTCACGCAAACCCGGCTTGCCGTCCCCGGGCGCCAGAAAGCAAGAGCCCGCACAGCTCGACAAGATGCTGGACACCGCGCTGGAAGACAGCATGGCTGCCAGCGATCCGCCTTCGACCGTGATGCCCGAAGTGCGCAATTAGGTCGCGCGGATACCTGCCAGGCTGCCTGGCGCTACACACCGCGGCGCGTGGCGAACGGCAACTTCACTCATAGACCACGAGGCAACGCAGCTCGATGCTTTCACGCAGCGGCGCAGCGGCCGGCGCGTCGGGAATGTCGAATGCCGCGTGGGGCGTAAATCTCGCGACGCCGTCCACCTGCGAGTCGAACTGCTTGAAAACAAGCGCTTCATTGCGGTCCATTGCTGAATAGTAGAACCAGCGATGGCGCGCTGAGTGTGTAAGCAGATAGATTTCACCGGTGCGGCCCGGGTAGCGCACCTCACCAGCCACGAGATCAGCCGCCGACACCGTGCGCGAGTCGATCACGCCGAGCGGCGTATCCACGATCGGCCCGGCTATGGAACGCCAGATATTGACTATGCTGTAGTGTCCGGCGGAGGCGGCAGCATCCGCATCCTTAGTTACAAGGCGCAGTCGCTTCGCGCCCGACTCTTCCGTATAGTCGTTGTGAACGCGCCCGTTGGATGATGGCTGTTGGTGCTTGCCGCGCCGGCCGAAGCTGAGTGCGGGTCGCCCGGCCTCACGCTTGCGCACGAGGTGATCGAACACATAAGCGCGAGTGCCGCCCGTGACGCGGCACGCCAGGTCGGCCATCTCCTCATAGTAAACCGTGGCGATAGCCTCTTCGTCGGTGAAGTCGCGCACGTCCGAAGGCGCGTCCCGCAATTCAAAGCCTTCCTTGTGTACTGACGGCGCCGCGAGAAGGCTGCGTGCATCGGTGACGCGCATCGCGCGGGCATCGTACTCGCAGTTTTGCCAGGGCGCGCCGGCGGGCGGCTCAAAGGCATATTCATACGGGCGCTCTTTGCCGGGCTTCAGATAGCCGAGGTTCGCTACCACTGAGGGGAGCGGTGCGGCAGTATCGCGATAGACCCGCTGCGGCTGCGCCTGTGCCGTGTTTCGCTTATCGATTGCATCGCGTTGTTGCAGAGCATGTAAATGCATGGCGCCTCCAAAGAAACTTAGGTGGACGCATTAAATGCTCAAGCAGGCAGCGATTCAAGCGAGTTTTTTGCATCGGTCAGATGCATCGTATGCATGCGACGGTACGGGACACTATGTGTCTATTGCTGCGGAATACCCGCTTCCTTGATCACGCGCCCCCAGCGCGCGGTTTCTGCACGCATGAACTGCGCGAATTCATCACGGCTGGTCGGCGCAATCTCGATCACCATGTCTTTGAACCGCTGCTGGAGTTCGGGCTGGCGCAACACCGCTGTGAGGTCGGCATGCACCTTGTCGAGAATCCCCGCAGGCGTGCCGGTCGGTGCACACAACCCGTACCACGAGCTCACTTCGAAACCGGGCAGCGCGGTCTCGTGCACGGTCGGCACTGACGGCAACTGCGAAATGCGCGTGAGGCTCATCACCGCCAGCGCGCGCACCCGCCCGCTCTGAATGACCGGCAGCACCGCGGGCGCCGACTGTATGCTCACGGGAATCTGGCCGCCGATCAAATCGGACAGCGCCTGCGGCGCGCCCTTGTAGGGGACCTGCACGAGGTCGATCTTCGCCGTCAGCTTCAAGTACTCCATCGCGAGCTGCTGCGACGAGCCGGACGCCGACGTGCCATAGCTCAGCTTGCCCGGATTGGCTTTCGCATACGCGATGAACTCCGCAATCGAGCGCGACGGCATCGACGGATGCACGACAAGCACGTTCGGCGTCTTGCCGATGAGCGAGATGGCTGCAAAGTCGCGCTGGTGGTTGTACGGCATCGTCGCGTACAAAGACTCGGCGATTGCGCTCGACGCGATATTGCATTGAAACAACGTATAGCCATCGGCGGGCGCCTTGGCGGCGATTGCGGCGCCCAGCGTGCCGCCCGCGCCCGAGCGGTTGTCGACCACCACTTGCTGATTCCATATCCGGCCGAGCCGTTCGCTAATCTGGCGCGCGACAATATCGGGCGAGCCCGCGGCGGGAAAAGGCACGAGGTAGCGCACGGGTTTGGCGGGATAACTCTGCGCTGGCGATGTCAGCGGGCACAGCCATGCCGCCAGCGCCAACGCCAACGTCGACGTCAACGCACGATGTCGTTCGATCGCAAGCTCAGTCACCGGCTCTCCTCCCGCTTATCCAAATCTCCGCATGCATTGTCCACCTTCAAAACAGCTTCTGGAAGCGGCTGCCTGCGCATTGCCACAATTCGCCACACGCGCGCCACGATTGCGCCCGGCCCCGCCATTTCGGCTGCCTAGCCTTGAATCTCCTTTCTACAGTTCGAGGTCACCATGCGCATCCTTCTGCTCAATCCACCGCATATCGCAATCGGCAGCCGCATTCCGCTGGAACAGCTTCCCCCGCTCGGCTTGCTTTCAATCGGCGGCCCGCTCATCGATGCGGGCCATGACGTCGAGTTGCTCGACGCCGAAGTAGGTCCGCTAACGCACGACGAGGTGATCAAGCGCGTCGTCACGCACCGCCCGCAGGTGCTGATGGTCGGACATTCAGGCTCGACGTCGGGCCATCCGATAGCCGCAGAGCTGACGCGGCGCGTGCGCGAGAAGCTGCAAAACGTCATCATCGTGTACGGCGGCGTGTTTCCGACTTATCACTTTCGCGAGGTGATGCAGGCCGAGCCGCAAGTCGACGTGATCGTGCGCGGCGAAGGCGAAGCGACCGCGCTGAACCTGATGAACGCGCTGGAAAACGACGTGGGCCTGAAGACGGTGGACGGCATTACCTTCCGCACCGGCGACGGGCTGGTCGTGGAAAACAATCCCGCTGAAATGATCCGCGACCTGGACGCGTTCCGCGTCGGCTGGGAGCTCATCGAGCCATCGCGCTACGGCTATTACGGCGGCAAGCGCGCGGTGGTGATGCAGTTCTCGCGCGGCTGCCCGCATCATTGCAACTATTGCGGCCAGCGCGGGTTCTGGGCGCGCTGGCGCCACCGAGATCCGCAAAAATTCGCGGCGGAGATCGCATGGCTGCACCGCGAGCATGGCGTGCAGCTCATCAATCTCGCCGACGAAAATCCCACGGTCAACAAGGCGGCGTGGCGTGCCTTCTGCGAAGCGATGATCGCCCAGAACGTCCCCGTCAGCATTATTGGCTCGACGCGCACCGGCGACATCGTGCGCGATGCCGACATTTTGCATCTCTACCGGCGCGCCGGCGTCGAGCGCTTTCTGCTCGGCATCGAAAACACCGACGAGGCGACGCTCGACAAGATCAAGAAAGGCTGCGACACCACCACCGACCGCGAAGCGATACGGCTGATGCGCCTGCACGGCATCATCTCGCTCGCGACGTGGGTCGCCGACTTCGAGGAGGTCACCGACCGCGACCTGCTGCGCTGCCTGCGGCAGCTCATTTCGTACGACGTCGACCAGATCACGACCATGTTTGTGACGCCGCACCGCTGGACGGGTTTCTACCGGCAGGCGCAGGACCGCCGCGTCATCCAGCTCGATCAGCGGCTGTGGGATTACAAGCACCAGGTGCTGGAATCGCGCCGCATGCCGCCCTGGCGCCTGTACTTATGGGTCAAGCTGATCGAAGTGCTCGTGCAAACGCGGCCGCGCGCGGTGTTGCGGACTTTTTTGAACCCGGACCGCGCGATGAGCCACGGCATGCGCTGGTACACGCGCATGGGCCGGCGCGTGTGGTTTCACGAAATGAAAAACTTCCTGTTCAACGACCGCCGCGTGAAAGACGGCCCCACCCTGCGCGAGTTCTGGGGCGCGCCGCAGGACCGGCAGGAAGTGCCGGTGCGCGTGGTGAAATTCAAGAACCGCCGCAGCGAGTACGCAAAACACTGGCTGTCGCGCGTCAAGCACGATCTTTCATCTTCGGCGGGATGAACTCCCGGTTTTAGCCGGCTGCGCGAACCGCGGCATTAAAATCAGTTGCCGGCGCGCGACGAATTCAACGCGATGGCCGCGCGAATCAGCGCTTTCAGCGCCTTCTCATTCATCTTTCCGCCCTCGTGGAAGTCGATAGCGCGCCTGACGTTGCCTTCGAGACTGGAGTTGAAGAGCCTGGCCGGGTCCGCCAGCGCGGCTCCCTTGGCGAATGTCATTTTTACCACGCTCTTATACGTTTCGCCGGTGCAGATCATGCCGTCGTGATACCACACCGGAACGCCGCGCCATTTCCACTCTTCGACGACCGCGGGATCGGCCTGCTTGATCACTGCGCGCAGCCGCGCGAGCGTTTCGCCGCGCCAGTCGCCGAGCTCTTTGATCCTCGCGTCTATCAGACGCGACGGCGACTTTACTTTGCCGGGCGCACTCTTGTTCGCACCGCTTTTTACTTTCGTTTTCTTTGCTTTCTTGCGGCTTGCTTCAGGCATTGCAGGGCTCCGGCAAGTTACGATAGCTCATCACGGGCTGATCTGACACAGCACCAATGCTGTCGATAATACGCGAATCCAAACGGCCGCTGATCGCCGCTCCTGCTCCTCACTCGCCCTTGATCCCCGCGCGCGTGATCACGTCCGTCCATTTAACCGTCTCCGCTTTGACGTGCGCGGCAAAACGCTCGGGCGTGCCGCCGACGGGCTCGATGCCCAGTGCCAGCCAGCGCTCGCGTATCGCCGGCGATTCAATCGCTTTGTTGAGCTCCGCGTTAAGCCTGGCGACGATGGCTGCGGGCGTTGCCGCCGGCGCAATGTAACCGCCCCACGCAGTGATCTCGTAGCCCGGCACGCCGGCCTCCGATACGGTCGGAATATCGGGCGCCAGCGGAATGCGCCGCGGGCCCGTCACGCCGAGCGCGCGCAGCCGTCCGGACGTGACGTGCGGCAACACGGAGGTCACGTTGTCCGACATAAGCTGCAGGCGGCCGCCGATGATTTCGGTGATGACCTGCTGCATGCCTTTATACGGCACGTGCACCATGCGCGTGTTCGTCATGAGCTTGAGCAGCTCCACGCTCAGATGCATCGTGCTGCCGCTGCCGGTCGAGCCGAACAGCAACTGGTCCGGGTTGCGCTTTGCATACGCAATCAGTTCCGCCATCGAATTGACGGGCAGCGTCGGCGTGATCGCGATGATGTTGGGCGAAATGTTCGTCAGGACCACCATGCGGAAATCCTTTTTCACGTCGTACGGCACGCGCGCAAGCAAGCTCGGATTGGTGGCGAGCGGAAACCCGCCGTAGCCTATCGTATAGCCGTCCGGCAGAGCCCTCGCCACCGCCTCGAACCCGATCGAGCTGCTGGCGCCCGGCCGGTTGTCCACCACGACTTGCTGGCCGATTTGTTTGCCGAGCGCGACGGCGACGAGCCGCGAATTCGTGTCCGGCTGCCCGCCGGCGGCCGAGGGCACGATCATGCGTACAGGCCGTTCGGGCCAGGCAGCGAGCGCCGGGTACCCTGGCACACAGCCCATCGCGGCCATCAGCAATAGCGTTTTTGCAGACTTCATAAACTCCATCCTTTTGTCGAGCGTGCTGCTCTGACCCGCGAGCGCGTGGACAGGGATGATACCGCCACCCGCTGTTTGATGAACGCTGGGGCACCGTATAATCGCGACAGTTCAACGCGAGGCAGAATCGCGCAAGGAGGAGTTCATGGCCGTACCAGGTCTACCCGCCGCGGGACGCGAGCTCGCCGGCCAGGTCGCGCTCGTCACCGGCGGCGCGAAGAATATCGGGCGCGCGATCTCGCTCGCACTTGCGGCCGCAGGCGCGGCGGTTGCGATCAACACGCTGCGCTCAAGCGAAGAGGCCGAAGCCGTAGTGAGAGAGATCCGCGCGGCGGGCGGCAACGGCGAGGTTTTCCTCGCGGACGTGGCAGATGCCAGCGCGGTGCGCGCGATGGGCGAAGGCGTGCTGAAACGTTTCGGCAGAATCGACATCCTGGTCCTCAATGCCTCGCAGCGCCGCGAGATGCTCTTCAAGGACATGACGTTCGAGGACTGGCGCCACACGTTGTCGATCACGCTCGACGGCTCATTTCACTGCATCAAGGCCTGCCTGCCTTCCATGCTTGCGCAGCGCAGCGGCAACATCGTCACGCTGGCCGGCGACGCCGTCCTGCTTGGCGGCAATCGCAAAGCGCACAACACAACGGCGAAGAACGGGCTCGTCGGACTCACGCGCGCCCTGGCCAGGGAACTCGCCGGCGACGGCATCCGCGTCAATTGCGTATCGCCCGGCAGCATCAATACCGAACGTCCCGCTCACCGCAGCGCGCGCGCCGACCCCCAAGGCAAGATCCCGCTGGGACGCTACGGCGAGCCGGAAGAAATCGCCGCCTGCGTGCGCTTCCTGTGCGGCCCCGGCGGCGGCTTCATCACCGGCCAGATCCTGCACGTTAGCGGCGGCGATTTTATTTTCGCGTAGCACAACCAGAGGAAAGACGATGTTCTACAACAGCAACTGGATCCACAGCTTCCCGCAGAATTACCAGTGGTCGAACGCAATCCTCGTTACCAAGGGCATGGCGCCCTATGGCGCAGTGGCGATGGGCGAGATCGACATCGTCACGCAGAAGCTGCACGCGCGCATCAACGAGCCGCACGCGTGGTGGGAAGAATGGCAGGCGATGGCCGAATTCGTCGAACGCGGCGGTGACACAGCGGCAGCTGCAGGCAACCACGCGACGGCCGGCAATTACTATCTACGCGCATCCAACTACTACTATTGCGGCGAGCGCATGATAGAGCCGGGCGAGAAAAAGATCGGCATGTACAAGAAGAGCCTGCATTGCGCGCACGAAGGCCTCAAGCGCCGCTATCCGAACGTCGAGTTCGTCGACGTGCCTTACGAGGGCAAATCGCTGCCGGCCTATTTCATGAAGTCGCCGTACGCCAAGGGCCCGGCACCGACCATGGTCCTGTTCGACGGCCTCGATAACTGCAAAGAGATGAGTGTGCTGTTCGCGGGCCTCGAGCTCGCCTACCGCGGGTTTCACACGCTGGCGATCGACGGCCCCGGTCAGGGAGAAGCTCTGCGCTTACGCAACATTCCGGCGCGTTACGACTACGAAGTCGCGGGCACTGCCGCCTACAATTATGTCGCCGGCCGCAACGATGTCGATGCAAAACGCGTGGCCATCATGGCTTACAGCGCCGGCGGTTATTACGCGCCGCGCGCCGCTGCTTTCGAGCCGCGCTATGCAGCCTGTGTCGCGTGGGGCCCGCATTATGACTATCACGCGGTATGGCAAAAGCGCTGGGCCGCAATGCAGAAGGACCATAACAGCGTGGCCACGTCGCACTTCCAGCTACCGTGGGTGCTCGGCGTCGACGGCATGGACGCGGCGATGGAGAAACTGAAAAAATTCACGCTCGCTGGCGTGGCCGACAAGATCAAATGCCCGATGCTGATCTGCTGGGGCGAAGAAGACAAATTGACGCCCCGCGAAATCGCACATCAGCTTCTCGACAACGTGGGGTCGACAGACAAGACGCTGAAAGTGTTTACCGCGAAAGAAGGCGGCGCCGAACATTGCCAGGTCGACAACCGCCAGGTCGGCACGGATTACATCTGCGATTGGCTGTCGGCGCGGCTGCACCCGTAGCGATCATGCGCACACTCTTGCTCGCAACACTCATCGCCGCGGGCGCGGCGGCGGCGCAGGATTATCCGCAGCGCCCGATTCGCATGGTGATTCCGTTTCCCGCGGGCGGCTCTATCGACCTGATCGGCCGCTCGATCGCGCAGAACTGGAGCGCCACCCTCGGCCAGCAGATCGTCATCGACAACCGTGGCGGCGCCGGCGGCACGCTGGGCACGGATCTCGTCGCTAAAGCGCAGCCCGACGGCTACACGATTCTCTACGGCAATTCCGGGCCGCTCTCGATCGGTCCGCTGCTCTACAAGAAGCTCGGCTACGACCTCTTCCGCGACCTGGCGCCGGTATCGCAGTCTGTAAGCTCGCCGTTCGTCGTGTTCGCGAATCAAGCGCTGCCGCCGAACAATGCGGCGGAGCTCATCGCCTACGCGAAGGAGCGGCCGAATCAAATTAATTACGCGTCGAGCGGCGTCGGCAGCGGCCTGCATCTCGTCGGCGAGCTCTTTCAGAGCGTGACCGGCACGAAGCTCGTGCACGTGCCATTCAAAGGTATCAGCCAGGCGCTGGCGGAACTCTTCACCGGCCGCGTGCAGCTGGCGATGAGCACCACCGCGGGGCTCGCGCCGCACGTCAGGGCCGGCCGCATGAAGGGCATTGTCAGCACCGGCCGCGAGCGGTCGCCGCAACTGCTGGAAGTGCCGACATGCATCGAGGCCGCCTTGCCGGGCTTCTGCGTCAGTTCGTGGCATGCAATCATGGCCCCGGCCGGCACACCGCGCGCAGTCGTCAACAAGCTGCAGCAGGCGCTGAAAACCACCTTGGCGAATGCAGAGCTGCGCGATCAACTGCTTGCGCGGGAAGATGCTTCCGCCGTGGCGGGCACACCCGACGAGCTGGCGAAATTCCTGCGCGCCGAATCCGCCCGCTGGGCCGCGATCATCAAGGCGGTGGGCGTCAAGGGCGAATAGCTCTAATAGCGATGCATTTTTCTTGCTAGAATGCCGGCGTGACTCCACGACTCCATCGAATTATTGCCTGCGTGCTGCTGCTGTTGCTGCCGTTGCAGGCGTTCGCCGCGGTGACCGCATGTGCGCACGCGAAAGCGCCGCAGGCCGCTGCCATGGAAGGCATGGAGAACTGCCAGATGGCGCAGGATAACGCCGGCACGGATGGCGCTTCCAAGTCCGGCGGCGAGAGCCCGCAATCGTGCTGCGCCACGATGGCTTGTGCGATATGCAGCGCTCTGGCATCCGCTCCACGGCTGCCGGCATCCGTTGCCGCGCATGAGCAATCCGGCCCGTTGATCTTTCCGCAGTACACCTCCTTCATCCCCGACGGGTTGCAACGCCCGCCCACTATCCGCGCGTAGACGCGTTGCGCAGCCGGTCGGCTGCGCCAGGCGCGTCGCTTTACTTGCCCCGGCCGCCGGCCGGGATGCATTTGTCTTGCCCCGGCCGCCGGCCGGGATGCATTTGTTACACGCACGGGGGTCACCGATGAGAACTTCAGTTCCGCGACGGCTGGCGTCCGCCATTGCCATTGCTACGCTCGCCATGTCGTGCGCGCGCGCCGGGCCCATGGGTTTCAAGGATTCCTGGATGGCGATGGGCGATTTCAGCCCGAACTGGCGCGAAGCGTGGGTCAACTACGCATTCACGGCGCGCGACGCCGTTGGCGGCGGCGGACTCTATATGCGCTCCGACGACGGCCGGAAGCGGCGCGAGCTCGAGGAAGTCACTTACACCCGCCTGCTGTCACGCTGGAACGCTAAAGAAGCGCAAGCCAATCTCTGGTTCGTCGGCGGCATCGGCGCGATACAGGGCAACGACTTCAGCGGCTCCAAAACCGTGGTCACGCCGGGCATGCAGTTCGACTATGAAACAACGCGGGTTTATTTCGCCGCCGCGGCCCGGCTGTATCGGGCGTCCGGATTGAATCACGACTACGGCTCGGTCAGGGCGGGGTTCTCGTTTTATGAAGTCGACTATGAACAGACCCAGCCCTGGCTGATCGTCGAAGCGCGGCGCATGCGCGACCTGTCCGACAAAATGGAGATCACGCCGATGCTGCGCCTGATCAACAAAGGCTATTTCGTGGAGGCCGGCGTGAACAACTCGCGCCAGCTTCGTTTCAACTTCATGTACATATTCTAAAAAAAGGACACCTTGTGAAAAAACTGATTGCACTCTCCGCACTATTCTTCGCGCTTGCGAGCGGCGCGGCGCAGGCCGCCGTGCAGACCATCAAGGCCGAAGTCAACGGCATGGTGTGCGCTTTCTGCGCGCAGGGGATCGAGAAGAAAATGCGCTCGCTCTCGCAGACGAAAGACGTCTATGTCGACCTGAAGAACAAGGTCGTCGCGGTGGAGCTGAAAGAAGGCCAGTCGCTCTCGCATGAAGCAGTTGCCGCGCTGATCAAGGACGCCGGCTACGAAGTTGCGAAAATCGAGACGGTGGCCGAGACAGCGAAGCAAGTCAAAGCCGCCACGCGCAACAGGAAATAGCGATGGATGGACTGGCCCAAAGCAGGCTTGCCTCGATGCTGTCGCTGTTCACCAGCGGCAGCACCCTGGTGTGCTGCGCAATCCCGGCGCTGCTGGTGGCCATAGGCGCCGGGGCAGCGCTGTCCTCCGCGGTGTCCGCCGTGCCGCAACTGGTGTGGATCTCGGAGCACAAGGAAGAAATTTTTCTGACTGCCACGGCCATGCTCGTGCTGTCAGGCGTCATGCAATGGCAGGCAGCCCATCTGCCCTGCCCCGTCGACCCGGCGCTCGCGGCCGCCTGTACGCGAACGCGGAAAATCTCCAGCCGGGTTTATCTCATTTCGGTTGCGCTGTATCTGGTCGGCGGCTTTTTTGCTTTCGCCGCGCCGTTGCTTATCGACTAACCGGTTATCCGGCCGCGGATTTCAGCGGCCAGCCGAGCCATTCGCACAGAGTGCGGCCCATTATCCATTCCAGGTCATCGGCCGTCAGCCACTTCATCTCTTCGGTAAACACCGTCACGCACTCGCGGTAAGTCCCTCTTAACCGCGACAGATCGCTGCCCCACATCATGCGCCGGGGGCCGAACGCGTCGTACACGCGCCGCACGTGCGCATGCAGATTGCCCTAAGGATAGGGCGCGTCGGTGTAGCATGGCAGCGCGCTCACCTTGACCGCGATGTTAGGCCGCCGCGCCGCGACAAGCAGCTTGTCGAGGTCGCGAAACGCGACGTCGTCCTTCACGCCGCTCGCAAGCGCCATGTGATCGAAGATGAGCTTGAGGCGCGGGTGACGTGCCGCGATGTCATCGATCACGTGCACATTCTCGTGCGACACGCCGACGTACACCGGCACCCCGGCTTCTTCGGCCACGCCCCACACCCAGTTGGCATCGCCGCTGTCCAGCGCTTGCGGCGCGCGTTTAAAGTTGAAGCGCAGGCCGAGCATGCCGGGCTGAGTGCGCCATTGAGCAAGCCGCGCGGGCGCTTCTGCGTCCTTGACGCCGATCTTGCCCATGACGGCAAAGCGGTCGGGATGCGCTTGCGCGGCCGCGAGCCCGAGATCATTGCGCGTGCCGTCGAGGCTGGGCGGTACGATGACAACGCGATCGACGCCCGCGGCGTTCATCTCGCGCAGCAGGTCTTCGCTGCCCAGCGGCGCGGGGCGATGCGGACGAGTGCCGGCTGCCCAGGGCCGCTCTGGCGAGTTCGCAGCCCAGATATGCACTTGCGAGTCGGCGATCAGCATTGCAGCTTTAGTTATCGTTCAAACCAATTTCGCGGTTCACGCGCGACCACTTGTCCACTTCGGTCTTGATGAATGCGCCGAACGCGTCGGGCGCGAGGGTCCAGACCTCGAATCCCTGCGCCTGCACAGCGGCCGTGACGTACGGCATGTTCAATATGCGCACGATCTCCTGGTTCAGGTGCCCGACGATGGACTGCGGCGTTTTGGCGGGTGCGACGAAACCGTACCAGGAGTGCGATTCATAGCCGGGCACGCCGGCTTCCGCGATGGTGGGCAGATCCGGAAACAATCGCGAACGATGGCCGGTCGTCACTGCAAGTGCCCGCAGCCGGCCGTCCCGGATGAAAGCGGTCGAGCTCGGCGGAGACGCGAAACCGATCTGCGTCTGGCCGGCGACGAGATCGATCATCGCCGGGCCGCCGCCTTTGTACGGCACATGCAGGAGCTGGGTCTTCGTCAGGCTGCGGAAGAGCGCGCCCGCGAGGTGCCCTGCTCCGCCGGTCCCCGATGTGCCGTATGCAAGCGCGTTGGGCTGTTTCTTCGCGATCGCGATGAGCTCCCTCACGGAGCGAGCCGGCACGGAAGGATGCAGGACCAGCACGCTGCTGCTCAATATGGCCGGAGTAATCGGCGCGAGATCGCGCACCGGATCATACTCGAGCTTCTTGTAGAAAATGACGTTCGTGCCGAGATTGCCCACGGCGCCGAGCATGATGGTGTAGCCATCCGGCGGCGCTTTCGCGGTGAACTCGGCCGCGAGCGAGCCGTTGGCACCCGTCCGGTTTTCGACGATGACCGTTTGGCCGAACGCTTCCGCCAGTTTCGGCCCGACGATCCGGCACAGCGTATCGATGCCGCCCCCCGGCGCCTGCGAAGCGATCATGCGGATGGCTTTGGATGGATACGCCGCCTGCTGGGCGAAGGCGGGCGGCGCCAACAGCGTTGCCATGGCCGTCGCGAAAAAACGATGCAACATTCCAATCTTTCCTGATTTCTGTTTCTGCAATAATACAGCATGGCATTTTGACGATTCGACGGAAAGTTCGATCAGAAGGCAACACGAAAAAAGGAACCCGGCCATGCGTACCAACAAGACAAAAGCAAAGATCGCCGCCGGCGAATGCGTCATCGGCGTGAGCGTAGCCTTCCCCTCGCCCGACCTGGTCGAGCTTTGCGCGGCCGTCGGCTTCGACTTCGTCACGTTCGACACCGAGCACGAGCCGATGAACAGCGAGCAGATCGTGCACTGCATACGCGCGGCGGAGTCGTTCGACATCACGCCTATCGTGCGCCTGCCGCGCAACCCCGACCTGGTGCTGCGCTTTCTGAACGCGGGCGCCCAGGGCATACACGTGCCGCGCTGCACGACCGCGGCGGACATGCAGGAAGTGGTGCAGTGGACGCGTTTCCATCCGCTCGGCGAGCGCACGTTCTACAACCGCGGCCGCTCCGGAAATTACACCGTCGGCCTGCCCGACACGGCTGCCTGGGCGCAGGCGGCCAACCGCGAGCTGCTCGTTATCTGCATGATCGAGGAAATAAAGGCGCTGACCAATCTCGACGAGATGCTCACTGTCCCCGGCGTCGACGTCATTCATATCGGCCACATGGACCTGTGGCAATCGATGGGCATGCCGGCCGACATGAAAGGCGTATTCGAGACGATAGCCGGGATCGCCAAACGCGGCGTGGCCGCGGGCAAATACATGAGCCACACCATACGGCTCACCGACGACGCGGTCGACCGCATGGGTGACTACATGCGCATAGGCTCAAAGCTGTTTACGATTTCGCCGATGGATTTTCTGCGCCAGGGCGGCGTCAAGCTGACCCATGCGATGCGCGACATGGAGAAGAAGGTCGTCGCGGAACGTACTAAGTAGTCCTGCGGTGCAACGCATGACTCTATTGAGAGCATTCGGCTTTGCGAGCATGGCCTTCCTGTCCGGCGTCACCGCTGCTGCTGTCGATGACTTTTCGGCCAAACCTGTGCGGCTGATCGTGAATACCGCCCCCGGCGGCAGCACCGACATCGTCGCACGCATCATAGGGGCCCAACTAAGCGAGCGGCTGAAGACACAGGTTGTCGTCGACAACCGCGGCGGCGCGGGCGGGGCGATCGGCATGGAAGCGGAAGCCAGGGCGGCGCCGGATGGCCGCACGCTTCTCCTGGCCAACTCGTCGCTGACGACGCTGCCCGCGTTGAGAAGGCTGCCTTACGATCCGGTCAAGTCGTTCGCCCCGATCGCAAAACTGGCGAGCGTCTATCTGGCGCTCGTCCTTCACCCGTCGATCGAGGCGAAATCCGTGCAGGAATTCATCGCACTGGCGAAACGCAAACCGGGCGCCATCGTCTTTTCCGGTTCCGGGCCAGGGGCGCATACGACGATGGCGACGGAGCTTTTCAAGAACATGGCCGCAATCGACGTATTGATCGTGGAATACAAGAGCGGCGGGCCGGCCATCATCGACCTGCTTGGCGGGCAGACGCACGCGATGCTCGCGACCATTCCTTCTGTTTTGCAGCACATCAAGGCCGGAAAACTCAGGGTGCTCGCAACGAGCGGCACGGAGCGCAGCAATTTTCTGCCGGATGCGCCGACGATAGCCAGCGCGGGCGTGCCCGGCTACTCGACGGTGCAATGGCATGGCATGCTGGCGCCTGCCGGCACGCCTCAGCGCATCACCGATTTTCTGCACGCCGGGCTGAAGGAAATACTTGCGTCGGAGGAAGGAAAACGGAAATTGGTAAGCGCCGGCGCCGAAATCGACTATTTGCCGCCCAAAGAGTTTGGGACCTTCATACGCAAGGATCTGGAACAGTGGTCGCACCTGGTGCAAAGAGCGGAGATTAAATCGCGCGAGTAGCAACGACGCATTACATCGTCGCGCCGACGACCCACGGTGCGAATTCGTCGTCGCCGTATCCCCATTGCTCGCTTTTGGTTTTCTGCCCCGACGCGGTCTTCAATATCAATTCAAAGAATTTTCGCCCTGACCCGGCGACGGTTTCCGTGCCGTCGACGATGGTGCCGCAATTAAAATCCATGTCCTCTTCCTGGTGCGCGTAGAGCGCGGAGTTGGTGGCGAGCTTCAGCGAAGGCGCGGGCTTGCACCCGTACGCGGAGCCGCGTCCGGTGGTGAAGCACACCAGGTTGGCGCCACCCGCCACCTGGCCGGTCGCCGATACCGGATCGAACCCCGGCGTGTCCATATAGACAAAGCCGCGCGCAGTCACTGACTGCGCATATTCATAGACCTCTACCAGATTGGTAGTGCCGCCTTTGGCCACGGCGCCAAGCGATTTTTCCAGGATGGTCGTGAGCCCGCCCGCCTTGTTGCCGGGCGAGGGGTTGTTGTTCATCTCGTTGCCGTTGCGCGCGGTGTAATCCTCCCACCACCTGATGCGGCTCAGCAGTTTCTCGCCCACCTCGCGTGATACCGCGCGGCGCGTCAACATGTGCTCCGCGCCGTAGATTTCCGGAGTCTCCGACAGGATCGCGGTGCCGCCATGTCGCACCAGCAGATCGACCGCCGCGCCCAGCGCCGGATTGGCGGAGATGCCCGAATATCCATCCGAGCCGCCGCACTGCAGCGCGAGCGTGAGGTGACTGGCTGCCACGCTTTCGCGCTTGACCTTGTTCGCTTCCGGCAAAATCGCCTCGATGCGGGCGATGCCTTCGCGCACCGCTTTCATGGTGCCGCCTTTTTCCTGGATCGTGTAGGCAGCGAGCGTGTCGCTGCGCTCGAGCTGGTGCGCCGCGAGCAGGTGGCTCAACTGATTCGATTCGCAGCCCAGGCCGACCAATTGCGTGGCGAAAAAATTGGGATGGCGCGCATAGCCCGCGATGGTCCGGCGCAGGATGTCCATGCCCTCGCCCTCGCTCGCCATGCCGCAACCGGTTTTATGCGTGAGCGCTACCACGCCATCCACGTTGGGATAAGCGTCGAGGCGGTTTCGGAAGTGGTCGGCGACCATTCGCGCCACCGTGGCCGAGCAGTTCACACTGGTCAGGATGCCGATGTAGTTGCGGGTGGCCACGCGTCCATCGGCGCGCACGATGCCGTCGAACGCCGCTTGCGGCTCGATGAACTGCGTCGGGCTGGCATCGACGCAAAACGCATAGTCGCGCTCGAAATCGCCCATCGCCAGGTTGTGCAGGTGAACATGCTCGCCCGCCTTGATGTCGCGCGTGGCAAATCCGATGATCTGGTTGTAGCGGCGCACGGGTGCGCCCTGCCTGATTTCGCGCACGGCTATCTTGTGGCCGGCCGGCACTGTCGCCGCAACACGCACGTTCGCTTCCTTCGGCAGCGTGGTCCCGCCGGGAATATTGACACGCGCAATCACCACGTCGTCGGCGGGATTGAGGCGTATCGTGATGTCGGCGGCTTGAAGCATGGAAAATTATCCTACGACGGTCTCTAGAAGAACAGCCTCGGCAGCCACAAAGTGATCTCCGGTACGTAGGTCACCGCAATCAGGCTGAGCAACAGGGGCGCCAGCCACGGCAAAATAGCTATGGTGGTGCGCTCCACGGACAGGTTCGCCACCCGCGCCAGCACGAACAGCACCATGCCGAGCGGCGGATGCAAGAGTCCTATCATCAGGTTCAGCACCATGATCAGCCCGAAGTGCACGGGATCGATACCGAGCTTCAGCACGATCGGCATCAGGATCGGCACCAGGATAAGGATGGCCGCGGTCGTTTCCAGAAAACAGCCGACGAACAGCATCAGGATGTTGGCGAGCAGCAGAAACCCTGCCGGCTTGTCAGTAATCGCGAGCACGCCGCTGGCGATGGCTTCCGCAACGTGCGTCACCGTCAGCAGCCAGCCGAAGATCGATGCGGCGGCGACGATCAACAGCACCGTGCAGGTCGTTTCGATGGTGTCCATCGACGCTTTGATCAGCATTTTCCAGGACAGCGTGCGATAACGTACCAGCCCGAGGAACAACGCCCACACCACCGCCGCGACCGCGGCCTCCGTGGGCGTGAACCAGCCCATCGTCATGCCGCCGATCAGGATCACCGGCGCCATCAGTGCCATCACCGCTGCGAAATCGAGCAGCCAGTCGAGCGCGAGCAGCACCACGAAGGCAATGCCTACGGCCCAGTTCACCGATATGGCGTCGTGCAGAGTCATCAGCCATATCGCCAAGGGGAACGCGAGCACGACGATGATTTCCAATGCGCTCCTGGACAGGCGGGCCCAGGAGAACACGCTGTCGGCGCCGTAGCCGCGCTTGTGCGCGTAGTACGCCACTGTGAGCATCATGAAAACCGACATCACGAGGCCGGGTATTACCCCGCCCAGGAACAACTGGCCGATGGAGACGTTGGCCATCATGCCGTAGATCACGAACGGCAGTGACGGCGGGATGATAGGCCCCAGCGTCGCCGACGCAGCGGTGACCCCCACGGAAAACTCGATCGGGTAGCCATGGTCGTTCATGGCCTTGATCTCGATCGTTCCCAGTCCGGCAGCGTCGGCGATGGCGGTGCCCGACATGCCGGAGAAGATCATCGAACCCACGATGTTGACGTGCCCCAGCCCGCCCTTCATCCAGCCCACCAGCGCCAGCGCGAAATTGTAAATGCGATTGGTGATGCCGGCGGTATTCATCAGGTTGCCGGCGAGGATGAAAAACGGCACGGCCAGCAATGGAAAGGAGTCCACGCCATTCACCATGCGATGGATGACGACGTAGTCCGGAATGGTGCCGGTGGCCATCACATAGATCAGGCAGGCGATCGCCATGGCGAGAGCCACCGGCAAGCCGGTCGTCATCAGCGCGAGGAATGAGCCGAGCAGCGTGCCGGTCATAGCGTTGTCGTGATGCCGATCTCGGGCCGCTCGAGTACGCTGTAGCCGCGCCGCCAGTTCTGCAATGCAACCTGCGCGGCCCTGAAGCACATCATGACAAAACCCAGCAGCACGAACGCGTAGACGAGCCCGATCGGCCAATCGATGATGGCCATGGGCTGATGCCCGATCTTGGTGATGAGGACGTAGGTGAGCCACGCCGCGTAGCCAAGAAAGGCGATGCGAATGAGATCCACCGCGGTCGAAAGAGTACGTCCGAGAAGGCGCGGCATGAAGCGGTAAAAAACGTCCACCTGAACGTGGTTGTTCTTGCGCACGCACATGGACGCGCCGACGAACACGGTGGCGATGAGCAGGTAACGCGCAATCTCCTCGGTCCAGCCGGCCGAGTCATTGAGGGCGTAGCGCGTGAAGAACTGGATAAAAACCACCACCGCCAGTATCCAGAAAGTCGCTAACGCCAACCAATCCTCCCAGCCGTAGCCGGAGAGGTCGATCGGCTCATCTGTGATGTTGAATTTGCCGTCCTCGCCGAGGACGTGCTGCTTGGCCTCGCTCATGCTGTCCTCAAGCTCAGTGGTTATCCTTCGGTACCGCTGAGCCGCTGTTGCCGACGAGAAAATCGAGGTCTGCACCTTCGTTCGCCTGCAACACGTGATCGACGTAGAGCTTGTAGTAGCCACGCCGCATCGGCGGTTTGGGCGCTTTCCAAAGCTTGCGCCGGCGCGCGAGTTCCGCATCCGAAACATGCAAATGCAAGATTCGCTTCGCTACGTTCAATTCCACCATGTCGCCGTCGCGGACCAGGCCGAGCGTGCCGCCGGCCGCCGACTCCGGCGCCGCGTGCAGCACGACCGTGCCGTACGCGGTACCGCTCATGCGCGCGTCGGAAATGCGCACCATGTCGGTGATGCCCTTCCGAAGTATCTTGGGCGGCAGCGGCATGTTGCCGACCTCGGCCATGCCCGGGTAGCCCTTGGGCCCGCAATTTTGCAGCACCATGACGCAATGCTCGTCAATGTCGAGTTTGGGATCGTCGATGCGCGCGTGAAAATCGGCGATGTCTTTGAACACTACGGCACGGCCCTTGTGCTTCATCAATTTCGGCGTCGCGGCGGACGGTTTGATGATCGCGCCGTCGGGGCACAGATTGCCGCGCAGCACCGCGATGCCGGTGTTCTTTTTGAACGGTTCCGCGAACGAAGTGATGACGTCGCGATTGAAACACTCCGCGCTCTTGTTGTTGTTCCAGATGGTTTTGCCATTGACGGTCGGCGCGTTCTTGTGCAGCAGCCCTTGCTCGCCCAATTCGCGCAGCACCACCGGGAGGCCGCCTGCATAGCAGAAATCCTCCATCAGGTACTTGCCGTTGGGCATCAGGTTGACGAGCGTATGCACGCCGCGCCCGAGCCGGTCCCAGTCGTCGAGGTCGAGCTTGACGCCGAGCCGTCCCGCGAGCGCGATAAGATGAATGACCGCGTTGGTCGAGCCGCCGATCGCCGCATTGGTGCGGATCGCATTCTCGAATGCGTGGCGCGTGAGTATTTTCGACATGACGAGATCTTCCTTCACCATGTCGACGATGCGCCGGCCCGCCATGCGCGCGAGCACGTTGCGACGCGCATCGACCGCGGGATAGGCGGCATTGCCCGGCATCCCGATCCCCAATGACTCGACCATGCTCGCCATCGTGGATGCCGTGCCCATCGTCATGCAGTGGCCGTGCGAGCGGTGCATGCACGACTCGGCCTCGTGAAATTCATCGAGCGTCATCTTGCCGGCGCGCACGTCCTCCGACATCGACCACGTGTTGGTGCCCGAACCGATGTCGGTACCGCGGTATTTGCCCGACAGCATAGGCCCGCCCGAAACCGCAATGGCGGGCACGTCGACGCTGGCTGCGCCCATCAAGAGCGCCGGCGTGGTCTTGTCGCAGCCGACCAGCAGCACCACGCCGTCGAGCGGATTCGCGCGGATCGATTCTTCCACATCCATGCTGGCCAGGTTGCGGAACATCATCGCGGTCGGGCGCAGCAGCGTTTCGCCCAGCGACATCACGGGAAATTCGAGCGGAAAGCCGCCGGCCTCGAGGATGCCGTTCCTGACGTGCTCGGCGAGCACGCGAAAATGCGTGTTGCACGGCGTCAGCTCCGACCACGTGTTGCAGATGCCGATGACCGGCCGGCCGTCGAACTGGTCGTGCGGCACGCCGCGGTTCTTGGTCCACGAGCGGTAGATGAAGCCGTAGATGTCCTCGCGGCCGAACCACGCCTGGCTGCGCAGTTTACGCGCCGTTTTTTTTGCCATCGCTGTTACCCCGCGCGTTTTACTTAATCGCCTGCAGCTTGTCGTAGAGCGCCTTATCCCAGGTCGCATCGGGCCCGAGATGAAACGGCGTGAATGCCGCCTTGAACGCCGCGCGGTCGGATTTCACCACGATCTTCTTGTACTTGGTGGCGAACTCGTCGACAAGTTTGTTTTCCGACACGACGATCTCGGCCGTGGCCTTGGCGGCGGCCTCACGGAATATGTCCTGGAACGCTTTCTTGTCCGCCTCCGACAACTTGCTCCAGGTCTGGCCGCTGACGATGGTGAACAGCATCTCGGTGATATGGCCGGTCAGGTTGATGTGGGTCTGCACTTCGTAGAATTTCTTCGCCTCGATGGTGGGCAGCGGATTCTCCTGCGCGTCCACGGTCTTGTTCTGCAGCGCGAGATACACTTCGGCGAAGGCAATGGGCGTCGCGTTGGCGCCGACGACTTTCGGGTACATTACGTAGAGCGGCGCATCCGGCACGCGCAGCTTGAGCCCTTTCATGTCTTCCGGCTTGACGATCGCCTTGTTGGCGGTAGTGTGGCGCACGCCATAGTAAGTCGCGGCGATCGGCTTGTTGCCGCCTTTCTTGTAGTAGGCCTCGGCAAGGTCCCACAAAACCGGGCTCTCGGAGAATTTTTTCCAGTGGTCGAAATCGCGGAACATATAAGGCGCACCGCCGATGGCGAACGGCGGGTAGGTGCGCCCCGCGAAGGCTTGCCCGGTGTAAATAACGTCGATCGTGCCGAGCGACAGCGATTGATTGATGTCGGTTTCCTTGCCGAGTTGCGAGGCCGGAAACACTTCCATGGTGTAGCGGTTGCCCGTGCGCTTGGGGATCTCCTGCGCCGCCCACAACGCCCACGTGTGGTAAGGCTCCGAGGTCTCGTAGACATGGGCGAACTTGAGTTTTTGTTGGGCCAGCGCGGCCGCCGGGGCGACCAGCACGGCCGCGAACGCTGCGGCGATGGCAAGCTTGCGTGATATCAACATGGTGTTCCTCCTCTGTGATAATTGCGCCTCAAACACTGCAACGACCGCGACCTGCGTCAGTACGTTGCGCGGCCGCCGGAAATATCGAACACGCCACCGGCCGAAAATGCACAGTCTGCTGATGCGAGCCAGCACACAAGTGCTGCGATCTCGTCGACCTTAACGAAACGATTCATCGGTATCTTGGAAAGCATGTAGTTGATGTGCTCTTCGCTCATCTGATCGAAAATTGCCGTCTTCGCCGCCGCCGGCGTCACGCAATTAACGAGGACGCCGCTTGACGCGAGTTCCTTGCCGAGCGACTTGGTGAGCGATATCACTCCGGCTTTGGAAGCACTGTAGGCAACGGCGTTCGGATTGCCCTCCTTGCCGGCGACGGAGGCGATATTCACAATGCGGCCGTACTTCTGCTTGACCATGTGCGGCGCAATCGCACGGCAGCACAAGAACGGTCCGGTCAGATTCACGCGCAGCACGCGCTCCCATTCTTCAATTGGATAGTCGACGGTCGGGGTGTTGATTCCGGCGATACCGGCGTTGTTGACGAGCACCTCTATACGGCCGAGGCTTTTCATTGCGGAATTCACGCCCCGCTCGACGGCGTCCGGATCGGTCACATCGAGCGCGTCGCCGGTTGCGTTAACACCGAGTTCTTTGACGGTGCGCGCGAGCAGCTTCTCGTCACGGTCCCAGATATGCACGCGCGCGCCCGAGGCGAGCAGGCGCTGCACGATGGCAAAGCCGATGCCCTGCGCGCCGCCCGTGACAATCGCCGTCCGATCTTTCCGTGCTTATCCGGTTGTCTCCCAGACCCACTACCGGTAGTATGTTGAGCATCTGCGCCAATCTGAGATGGCCATGGTTATCGACGTGCTTGATCGAGACGATTTGCCGTTTCCTCGCTCGCTTCCTGAGTTTCAGCGA
>JANYDM010000124.1 GCA_025363575.1 Betaproteobacteria bacterium
TTCTCGGTGATCTGCGCGATGCCGCCGCTCGCCTCGCCGCGCAGGCTGTAGTGAAAACCGCGGAAGAGACTGTCGAGCGCTTGCGGTGCCGTGGCGAGGATCTTGTTATACACAGCGATCGAGCTCGCGATGCTGGAAAGCCCGCCGGATTTCGCCTTCTGCACGCAGAAGAGCCCTACGCGGTCGGTCGGGTCGCTGTGGAACGGCATATACGCATTGGTGCGATAGCCGCGCACGAGTTCGCCGCCGCTCACCTGCCCCCACTTAAGGCCTTCGTTGCGCACGTGGCCGATGTGATCGCCTTTCGTGTTCTGCGCGATGACGACGCCGAGATGGACCGACAGGCCCCAGTAGATTTTTTCGAGGTCGGCATCGTCGTAACGATCGACCGGCACGCCACGCACCAGCGCAATGCCGCGCCCGTCTTCGAGCTGGCGCGAAATTTCGCGCATGCGCGAAGCGACGCCGCTTAGCGGAAAATCGCGCGCGCGCATCTCGAGCACAGGCACGCCGGCCTGCTTGACGACCTTCAACGCCGCTTCTATCTCTGCGACTTCCGCCGCGGTCAGCTCGTAAATCCACGATGCGTCGCGCCGCAGCTCATCGGCCGTCCACGCGCACGGATCCGCGATGCGTTCGCGAGTTTCACTCATAGTAAAGCGGTGCTCATGCCGCTTTGGCGTTCAGCCCGGCGACGAATTCTTCTTCCGGCATTGCACTGTCCGGCTTTGCGCGGCACTCCGCGTAGTAATCACGGTAGCGCTTGAACTCGGTGAGCACGCGGCGCAGCTCTGCGACCGTCTTGTCGTGCAGGTCGACGCGCACATCGATCTCCGGAAAATCCAGCCGGTCGACGACTCTGATCCATGCAGACCGCTCGGGCCGCGGCACGCCTTTCGACATCTGGCCGCCGGCATCGCGGCCGCCTTCGAGCGCCATCATCAGGCGATCTTCGAGCGGCGCATCGGGCTGCTTCAGGAATCCGGAGATGATGCCCGCCACCGTCTGCGGACCGGCAAGACCGTTGCCGTACGCCGCGTAGTACGGGCCTACCGTGTGACCCGCCCAGCCATTGCATCCGGGCCCTGTATGCGCGACCACATTGTTTTCGCGGTCGATGATGCCGAACTGGCGGTAATCGAAATCCGGATCTTCGGCGGCGAGCACGCGCATGATGTGCTGTGGCACGTAGCCCTGCGCCAGCAGGTTCAACGCGAGCGGATCGACGTAGCGCAGATAAAAGGCCTGCGACTTGCTGACGCCTACGTTGGGACGCACGCTCTCGTTGCGGCGGCCGCACGCCATCGAAAACGTCGTCGAGCCGACGCCGAAACGGCCGGTGCGCGGGCAGCGCGCGATGATCGAGTAAGTCATGTCGTTTCCTAAAAATAAAAGCAAAACAAACCGAATGGAGCCGCAGATGAACGCAGATAAACGCAGATGACTCAAAAGCCCGAATCTGGCCTATGTCGAAATCACGCGGCAACTAAAAACCTCAACCCACGCGTTTTCCTTGCGCCATCAGTATGTACCGTAACTTTTGAGTTCTTCCTCTCTTAAAAGCTCTTGATCTTATCTGCGTTTATCTGCGGCTGAAATCAGCTTTAAGTTCTTTGCCCTTGTTGCTTCTTGAGCATGTCGGCGAACTCCATCGCGGGGATGGCGTTGCGCGGGCTGCGCGCGCGCTGCTCGTAATAGGCGATCGAAGGCTTGTAGTCGACGTAGATGCGGCGCAATTCTTGGATCGCGTGCTCGTGCAGGTCGACTCTGAGATCGACTTCGTTATAGGTGCGGTTCGCCCATACGACCATGGCCGCGGAGCGTTCCGGCAACCGGCCCTTCGCGCCGACGATGCCGCCCGCCTTCTGCCCGGCCTCGAGCGCGGCAAGCAGTTGTTCATCAAGTCCCGCGTCCGGCACCGATTCGAATCCTGTCGCCACCGCATCGACGACCTGCTGCCCCGCCAGCATGTCGCCGAACGCGATATAGCCGTTACCGATGAGATGTCCCGCCCACTTGCGCACGCTGGCGCCCGTGTGCGCGACCGCATTGTTTTCGCGGTCGAGCAGCGCGATCTGCCGGTATGCGCTTTCGGAATCGTTGGCGAGAAGTTCCGTCAGCGCCTGGCCCGCGGTGCGTCCCTGCGTGAGCAGATTGATCGCGAGGTAGTTGTTGCGCGGGTTGGGTGCGCCGAGCGTCAGCGTCACGCCGGTGTTGGCGCGCACAGCGCCGTCGCAGTAGATGCCGATCGCGATCGAATAGCTGGCGATGGCGATGCCAAACTGCCCGGTGCGCGGACAGCGGGCGATGATGGAATAGGTCATGCAAGACTCCGGGGGATTGCGAAGTTAAAGCGTAACATAATGCAAACTCAGTGGTACGCATCCTGCTTTAACCTATCGACGCCACAATCGGCGAGCGCATCACTTCTGCAGCACGCCGATCGCAGTGCGCACTGCATCAAACGGAGCATTGCTTGAAGCTAAAAATAAGTATCGCGGCTGTCGCCCTGATCATCACTTCGACGCCGGCCTGCGCACAAAACTATCCGCAGAAAACCATCCGCATCGTCGTCGCTGCCGCGCCCGGCGGCGCCAACGACATACTCGGACGCATGTACGCACAGCGCATGACCGAAGCGCTAGGCCAGACCGTGGTCGTCGACAATCGTGGCGGGGGCGGGGGCGTGGTCGGCGCAGAGGCCGTCGCGCACGCAGCGCCCGATGGTTACACGCTGCTCTACTGTACGAACTCGCTGGTGGTGAACCCTTCCCTCAATCCCAAAGTCAATTACACGCTGAAGGATTTCGCACCGATATCGCTCGTAGCAAGTTTTCCTCTCGTGATTTCGGTGCATCCGTCGGTGCCCGCGAAGACCGTGCCCGAACTGGTTGCGCTGGCGAAGAAGCGCGGCGGTCTCAACTTCGGGTCGAGCGGCACGGGCTCTACCAACCAGCTCTCCGGCGTGCTGTTCAACATGGTCGCGGGCCTCAACAACGTGCACATTCCCTATAAAGGGGCGGGGCCGATGATGACGGCGCTCTTGTCAGGCGAAGTCGAAATGGGCGTCACCACCGTCTTTTCAGCCATGCCGTACGTGCGCGCCGGCCGCATGCGCGCCATCGCGGTGACGAGCCCGAAGCCGCTGGCCGCCCTGCCCGGCGTGCCGGCAATGGCCGCTTACTATCCGGGCTTCAACACCAGTTTATGGCACGGCTACCTGACGACCGCGGGCACGCCTGCGCCCATAGTCGCGTTGCTGAACCGCGAAATCGTCAAGGCGCTGCACTCTGCTGAAATACGCCAGTCGCTGGAAGATGGCGGCGCGATAGCCGTCGGCAACTCGCCGGCCGAGTTCGCCGCCGTCCTGACGCAGGATTTCGAAATGTACGCGAAGCTCGTGAAAATTTCCGGCGCCAGAGCCGATTAACCGGACGCGGCGTTGGCCGGTTGCGGATACAGCAGCCGTTCACGCTCGCGAATGCATTCTTCGAGCTCGGGATTCCTTGCGCAGGATGCCCGGTACCGGTTCGGATATGCCGGCACTGGCGCGTATCCATTCGGATACAGCACCGGCGTGCGGCTATGGTGATGAGCATGACCATGGCCGCCGCCGTGGCCCTTCGCCCACGCGGATTCACCCGCGATCAGCATCGCGAAAAAAACCAGCGCCGATATCGTCTGTCTTGAATTCATTGTGCGCTTCCCCGGCATTCCACTTCCCACGTTAGGCCGGCAAACTTACTGCGGCCTTACGTCAGACTCTGCAGTAATCCGAGCCGCAACCGAGGTCGCGATCGGCTTCCGTCAGCAACTGCTCGTACGTCTCCGGCACGCGGACCTCGCGCCCGATCACGCGCGGGCTGTAGCCCTGCAGCCAGTAGCTGTTGGTCGGATGGCCGCCGCCGGCGATGATGATCACGAAATTCTCCGGCTTCGCGGTGATCGGCCACGGATCGAACTTGATGCTCGCGCGCGTGAGCGGATTCGCATCTATCTCGATCCACGCCGGGCCGCCCGCGCGCTTCAAGTCCGCGAGCGGTATCTTTGAATGCTCCCACAGAAACTCGCGCATCGACTGCTTGGTCCAGCCGAGTCCCGTCATGGTCTGCGCGACCACAGCCGGGATCATGAGCACGCCCGGCGTGCCCTTCTCATAACCCGCGAGGCCCGTTAGATTCGGCACGCGCATGAAATCCGCCATGCGGTGCATGCCCTGCAGCGCGTCTTCTTCCGGCGTTTCTTTCTTTGCCCCGCGCCGCCGCATGTTGGTCGCGCCGTTGGCGAACAGGAGCGAAACCGAATTCTGTTCAGGCGCGAAGCCGTGCCGCTCGGCGCCGTGCGGCAGCCAGCCCGGCGGTAGGTTCTCTTCGTCTTCAGCGAACACCAAATTCGTGTTGCGATTGCCGCCGTAATTCGCCATCGCGCCTATGCCGGGCAAAGCGCCGCCCACGTTCTGCTGTATCAACCGCAGAGCGCGCCCTATGCTCGCACCTGCCGGCCGCTGCGGATCGGGACCCAGGCAGCCGAAACCGGAGTTCAGCCGTATTTGTTTCGCGATCGGGCCATTGACGATGACGACCGGGAACGCGCTGCCGGACGCCGCCTGCAACTGCTCGGCGTTGGATTCAGCATGGAGGAACGCTTCTACCGCGGCAATCAGCACCGGCAGGTACTCGGGCCGGCCGCCCGCCATCGCGAGCGCGATCGCGCAGGTCTCGACGGTCGTGATGCCGCCGCGCGGTGGAAACTTGCCGATGACGTGATCGCGCGGCAAAACACTGCCGCGCAGAATGCGCTCGACACGCTGCTTCGTCGCCGGCCATGCGGGGAGACCGTCGCCCCACAGATTGGTGATCAGCAGGTAATTCGCTTTGTCGAGCGCGTCGTCATAGCTGTCGCCCTCGACGGAGAGCATCGGCGTCACGCCGGCGGCGGTTTGGGCCAAGGCGGATTTCCATTGCGTGAAGCTGTCGTAGAACTCCTGCTTGCGTGCTTCGAGCGGCGCGATATCGCTGCCGGGCAGGAACATGTCGATCGGGAAGGTGATCATGGCGGCATCGGGCGCGAGCCCCAGGCCAGATACCGCGTTCTTCATGACGCCGACGAAATCCGCGCGCGTCAATGTGACGGTCGGGATGCCTTCAGCTTCTATTCTTGCGACTGCACGGCCGCAGGCTGTGGCACAGGACCCTCAAGCCGCGTTGCCGATAATGACGGCGTCGACTCCGCTCTGTTTGACGAGCTTCGCCGTTGCTTCTTCGCCGATGAGCGCGTTGCCCTGCGGGAACGTATCGATGGGCAGAACCTCGATGCCGGGAAAATCCTGCTCGAACATTTTTTTCAGCAGCGGCAGCGTGCGAAACGCCTGCCACTGCTCGTTGGTGACGACGCCTATGCGTTTGCCGGCAAGCGAGTCCAGTCGCGGTGCGTGCGCCTGCGTGACCTCGATGCCGCCCGACGGATCATAGAAATCGATTTTGACCATGCGTATTTCCTCCAGTTAAAACGGCGGGCTTCAACGAGGCACGCGACTGCGTGCTCAGTATTCGGGCCCTACCGGCAGGCGCGCCGGCCCCGCGGCGTTGATCTCGCTTGCCATGACTTCTTGCGAACTCAGCGGATTGCCGACATAAGCGCCCTGCACGCGCGTGCAGCCCAGCGCCTGCAGCGCCTTGGCCGTGTCGGCGTCGGCAACGCCTTCAGCCGTGACCGCCAGGCCGAGATCCTGCGCGACGTGCACGAGCGAGCGCACGATCTTCGCGTGAAATGTTGCCTGCTGCATGTGGCCGATAAATGTCGCGCCTATCCGCACTTCATCGAGCGGCAGTTGGGCGAGATTGGATAACGAGGATGAGGCCGTGCCGAAATCGTCGATGGCGAGACGCACGCCGAGCGCCTTCAGCCGCGTAAGCGTGTCGTTTACCTGGTCGATGCCGGTGGCGAGCGCCGTCTCGTGGATCTCGATGACCAGCCGCCCCGGCGCGATTTTCCAGGTGCTCAGCGCGCGGCCCACGAATTCCGCAAAATCCGGCTGGACGAGGCCGCCCGCGGTGACTTTGAGAGCGAGCGGCAGATCGATGGCGAGCTGCGCGAATTCGGCGCACATTCGCAGCGCATTGTTATAGACCCACCACGTGATTTCGCGCACCAGGCCCGCGCTCTCGGCCGCCTCGAACGCGCGCGCCTCGGGCACCTCGCCGAACTTCTCGTCCTTCCAGCGCAGCATGCCTTCCAGCCCCGTTATGCGGCCGCTCGCGAGATCGAGCTGAGGCGCGAACGCCAGCGACAGCGCGCTTTCTTCGATCGCACGACGCAGCCTCGTTTCGTACTGCATATTGCGCTCTTCGCTTTCGCCATGCACCGTGTCGTAGGTCGCGACGCGCTCGGGGTTGCCGCGCGCCAATCCCGCGGCGATCTTGGCGTTGCGCACCAGCGCCTGCGGATCGGCGCCGTGGTCCGGATACATCGCGATGCCGATGACCGCATCGGCGTCGAACGAGCGGTCGCCGAGCGGGATCGGCGCCTCGAGGGAACCCAATATCTTGTTCGCCGCGAGGATGGCGACGCCCTCGCCGGCGATGCGCGGCAGCAGGCAGGCAAACTGATCGCGGCTCACACGCCCGAGCTGGTCCTGCCGGCGCAGCACGCCTTCACGCATGCGCCGCGTCACGCGCAGCATGAACGCTTCGCCTTTCTGCAACCCGAGCTGGCGGTCGACCTGCTCGACTTTCGCGATCTGCAGCACGAGCAGTCCGAGCTGCTTGCCTTCCTGGCGGTGGGCTTCTATCGTCGTGCGGAATATTTCCATGAATGCCGCGTATTCGGGTGTCGGCAAGGTGCGCACGACGCCGCCTTCCGCCTGGCTGCGCGCGGCGATCGACGCGAGCAGCGCGATCTGCAGGAAGATGTAGCGCTGCAAGGCGAGCAGGCAATCCGCGCAACGGTCGGGGTCGCCCGCGTAAAGGCGCAGCGTGCAGCGCGTCATCGCGCTCTGGAAGCGCAGGCAATCGCGCCGCATGCGTTCGATCGGCTCGCCCTCGGCATCGAGAGCCCATTCGCCCAGCGCCAGGTACGCGGGCTCGGCGTTCTCGCCGCGCGACTCGACGAGCTCGGTGAAAGCGGGACCGAGCGCGCCACCGGCAGGCACGAATATATCGGGCGCGCGCACGCGCGCCTCTTCAAACACCGAGGCGACTAGCAGCAGCGTTGGCGCGTCTGCTCCGAACTCCTCGGCGAGACGGCCGACGAGCGCGCGCAGGCCGACCGCGGGGGCCGGCTCCGCGGCCGGCGCGTCGGCGTCAGAGGAAGTATTCGGAGGGATCAATCTCGACACTCCCCTTTGGCAGCGTGCGTTTGATGCCCGCCTGCTCGATGACCTTGGGCGCCTTCAGCTTGTTGCGGTGTATGTCGAGTATCACCATGACGCGCGGGAACAGCTTGAGCCGCGGATTGCGCGCGATCACGATGGCGATTTCGCCGGAATGCAATTCGACGACGGCGCCGACCGGGTAGGTGCCGATGCACTGAATGAATTGCTCCACGAGCGGCCCGTCGAATTTCGTGTCGCGCTCATCGTAGAGCACGCGCAGCGCCGTCGCCGGCGCCAGCGTCGTGCCATAGGGCCGCGGCTCGGTCAGCGCATCGAAACTGTCGACGATGCCGGCCATGGCGCCGAACAAGCCGATTTTCATGCCTATGAGTCCTCCCGGATACCCGCTGCCATCGACGCGCTCATGATGCAGCGCCGCGAGCTTCGGCAGTTCGGGCGGCAAACCAGTGGTTTCTTCGAGTATATCGACCGAATGCTTAACGTGGGTCTTGCAAAGATCGAGCTCCTCCGGCGTCAGGGGGTCTTTCTTGTTGAGCAGGCCCACCGGCAGGCGCAGCTTGCCGACGTCCTGCAGCAGACCCAGCATGCCGAGCAAATTGATCTGCTCGCGCGGTAGTGAAAGAAAGCGCCCGAACGTGATCATGTAGATGGAAACGCCCATCGCGCGGTCGAGCGTATTCGCGCTGGTCTCTTTCATCTTGGCGAGCAGCAGCATGGCATCGGGATTACGCACCACGCTGTCAGTCATGTTCGTCACGGCGTCCTTTACACGCGGCGCGTCGAGCGCTCTGCCGGCCTGCACCGAGCCGAAAACGTCCTTCAGCACGAGCGCCGTTTTGACCTGCGCCTGCCGCGCGACCGGCAATTCGCTGGTGACCTGGACCTTTTCCTCGTAGGTGACGGTGACCTTGATCTGGTCGAGCACGCTGGGGCCGCGCGGCCCGCCGGCCAGCCGGCTCGGCAGCACGTCGTTGCCCTTGTCGGTGTCGATGGTGACCCGCGTGCAGTATTTTCTGAGCGCCTGCAGCTGCGCCTCGGAATTGATCACAAACCCCTGATACATGAACGGCGTATCGGTCCACGGCCGGTCGAGCTCGTACACGTACACGCCGAACTTAAGCTGATCGACGGAAACTATTTTTCTCATGGGTGCGAAGTCAATTGCGTGGCGGCGGGGTGTACCCGCATCTGGACGTGATTTTCCGTCCTTCCGGCATTGCACGCAAACGTAAGTGGTGCGAAATGAAATTAGAATTCAAATACGTGGTTGTTGTGCAACAGCTGCGGACGCGCCGCGCAGGTGAGTTCTTCGATTTCCTGCATCGTCAGCTCGATTTCGCTGGGTTTCAGGTGTGTAATGTAGACCTCGGCCGGCAGCGTGAGCTTGGCCAGTTCCTCGCCGAGCATAGACGGGCAGAGGTGCTTGGCGAGTTCGGCCAGTCCGCGGTCTTTGTCGGAAAACGCAGTTTCAATAATGAGAAACTTGAGGTTTTCGATTTCGTTGACGATGCTCCACAAGGCGTCATTGGGCCCGGTATCGCCGGTAAACACCAGGTTTGCCTTGCCGCTGTCGAGCAGATAGCCAACCGCCGGCACAGTATGGTTGGCGGGCAGCACGGTTATCTGCCGGCCGCCGAGCGTTATCACCTCGCCGACCTCGATCTCCTGATAGCACAGCCACGGCGCTTCCGGAGAAGGTATTGCCGTGAAGTCGGGCCAGATATCCCAATTGAACAGGTTGCGTTTGAGGATCGCAATCGTCTCGGCAAGCGCGTACACCGTCACCGGGTTGGCCCGCAGCGCGCCGACCGAATCGACCAGAAACGCAATTGAATTGACGTGGTCGAGGTGCGAATGCGTGATGAAGATGTGGTCGATCGACGTCAGCTCGGCGAGCGAAAGATCGCCGACGCCGGTACCCGCGTCGATCAGGATATCGTCGTCCGCGAGAAACGAAGTCGTGCGGTTTTGCTGACCGCCGATTCCTCCCGAACATCCGAGCACACGCAGGCGCATGGGTTCAACCGGCCTTAGTTGCTGTCGCACGCGCTCGCGCGGGCGAAGTTACTGGTGGCGTGACATTCACGGTGTTTTGCTCCTGACACCGCATTTTATAACAGTACCCCCGTCCGGTAAGGTTTCCGTAAGGATATGTGCCGGCCAGCGACTATTGCGGGTGGCGCAATCCATCAGAGCCGTTATCGCAAGATGCGGACACCGCCGGGAAGGCGCCGCTTCCCGGCATTAAACATTAAGAGGAATTTCATGAAAAAGCTGCTGACCATGATGTTTGCGGGATGTATGGCCGTGTCTATGGCGGGTGTCTACGCCGCAGACGACATGAAGAAGGACGAAATGATGAAGAAAGATGAAATGAAGAAGGACGGCATGATGAAAAAGGACGAAATGAAGAAAGACGGCATGGCCAAGGACGGCATGATGAAAAAAGACGACATGAAGAAATAGGCATCTCGCGGGAATGCGGATGCGTTCTCCCGCATCCGCATTTTCCCGCTGCCATTCCGCCCCCCCGCCGGCCGCGCCTTGCTTACAGCGGCACCATCCCCATCCAGAACATGACCTTGTTACCGACATCGACGTCGTAGCTGGCCACGAATTCGAGCTTGCCGTCGCTGCCGATGCGGAAAGTGCTCAATCCGGCCGCAACCGTGCGCACGTTGTCGCCGTCGCGCACCTTCACCGGCAGGTTGTGCTCCACGACGAGCATGCGGCCGGAGGGATCGATGTGAAATGTGCGCGGATGGATCTTGCGCGTTTCGATGCTCTGGATGAGCGTATGTTCGCCGGTCTTCGGATCGATCGAATAGACGACGATGCTGTTTTCGCCGCCTTTGTAGACCTTCTCGCCCTTGAAGTCGACGGTGTCCTGCGAGCGATTTGCCCCGTAGAGAAAATGCCCGTTCGGATGCACATGTACGGTGCCTGCCGCCTGGCGGGAGCGGATATTGCCGGGCTCGGCAAGCGTGGTCTTCGAGTAGGCGATGTCCGCGAGCGGCTTGCCGCCGGCCATGCGGTGCATGTGCATCAGATTCTGCGTCTCGATTGATACGTACATCCACGGCTTCGCCGGATGGAAGTCGAGGTGCCGCGGGCCATAGCCTTTGCCGCCGTTCGGTGCGATCGACACTTCATTGCTCAATACGCCGTTCTTGTAGTCGAAAACCTTTAATGCGCCCGGATCTTCCGGCTTGGCCGCCGTACCTTCATTGCCGCGCGTGACGAGGACGGCGTGGTGATTGTCGGGCGTGATGCGGATCTGGTGCGCGTAGATGCCGGTGTCCATCGCGATGTTCTGCGTGACCTCCACGCCCGGCGTAAAGTCCTTGTTGATCTTGTAAACGCGCAGCGAGGCCGGCATATTAAAGGCGACTAATATGTGCTGCGACGTGTTGTCGAGCGTCATATGGATAGGGCGCACCGGCAGCGGGATGGAATCCCCGTGCTGCGTGAGAGCGCCGTTCGCCGGGTCCACTTTGAATGCGGTCACGTGATGTTCGGAGCCGGTCGGCCCGGTGCCCGATGCGCTGCTGCTCGTCGCGACATACAGATAGCGGCGCGACTTGTGCGGCCACGCGTACTGCACGCCGGCCGGCAGCGTCACGCTTTCGCGCGCCGCGAGCGTCGCGTTGTCGACGTCGACTTCCCAGCGCGTCAGCACCTCGCCGACGTTCGCGTAGAGCGCGACCTTGACCGCCTTCGCGGACTTGCGCGCTTTCGGCTGCGCGAATGCCGTGCCCGGCGTCGCCGCGGCAGCTGCCATCAATGACATGAACGTCCTCCGATCGACCATGATTTTTTCCCCCTTGGTTTAATGGAATCCATCTTACGACGGCTTGCGTTTCGCGGTGCCCATCGTCTTGATCGGCGGCCGCATCGTGTGCCAGTCAGTCGCGCGCTCGTACGCGGCGGCGGCGCGCAATACCGTAACTTCGTCGTGCATGCGGCCGACGATCTGCACGGCGATCGGCAGGCCGCCTTTCGAGAGGCCGCACATCATCGCGAGCGCCGGATGGCCGGTCAGGTTGAAGGGCGCGCGCGCCTGGCGCGGATAAGTGCGCTGGACTTCCGCTTCATCATCTATGCGGCATGCCGGATCGAGCGAGTTCGCGCACAGCAGGATGTCGACATCGCGAAAAGCATCGTTGACCGCGTCCGTCAGGCACAGGCGGCGCTGCTGCGCGTGCACGTAATCGCCGGCAGACAGAAAAGCCCCGCCCATCAATTTGCGGCGCGACAACCCGGCGTACTCGCCGGGCCGCTCGCGCAGCCACTGCGCATGCACCGCCCATGACTCCGCGAGCATGAAAATGCGCTGCACGCCACCGAGCTCATGCAGGGACGGCAGCTTGATGTCACGCACGTCGGCGCCCTCGCGCTTGAATACTTTCGCGGCCGCATTGAGCGCCGCCGTCACTTCCGGATGGGCCGCAATGTCTTTCTCGTGAAAGTGCCGCACGAAGCCAACGCGCAGTCCGCGCGCGCCGCGCGCGAGGTCGGCGCCGAAATTTCCCTGCACGGCCGCCGCGCTGCCGGGATCGCGCGCGTCGTGCCCCGCCAGCACGTCGAGCGCCAGTGCCGTGTCCTGCACCGTGCGCGCCATCGGCCCGACGTGATCGAGCGTGAACGCGAGCGGGAACACGCCGCGCCGCGAGACGAGTCCATAAGTCGGCTTCAGACCGACGACGCCGCAAGTCCCCGCGGGATTGCGGATCGAGCCGCCGGTATCGGTGCCCAGCGCAAGCGGCAGAAAGCCCGCCGCCAGCGCGGTGCCCGAACCCGACGACGAGCCGCCCGGATGATGGTTCACGTTCCACGGATTGCGCGCAGGGGGGAACGGCAAATCGAAGCACGGCCCGCCAATCGCGAATTCATGCAGCGACAGCTTGCCGAACAGGATCGCGCCGGCCGCGCGCAGGCAGCGCACGACCTCGGCGTCGGCGCGCGCCACGTTCTGCAAAAAAATCTTCGAATGGCACGTCGTTGTCTCACCGGCGACGTCGATGATGTCCTTGATCCCGACCGGCACGCCGTGCAGCGGCCCGCGTGCGCAGCCGGCACGGATTTCTCTTTCCGCGTTTTTCGCCGCCGCGAGCACAGCCTCGCGATCGAGCTTGATGAATGCGTTCAGTCGCGGCTCCAGCGCGTCGATGCGCGCGAGCAGCGACTGCACCAGTTCCACCGGCGACAGCTTGCGCGCGGCATAAGCCGCGCTCAGCTCGGCAGCAGTCAACCAGTGCAGGTCTTTCATTTGGCGTCCCGCACGCGCATCGGCGGCCACGGCTCCGCGGCGACCTGGTCGATCGCGCCGGCTGCACTGCGCGCACTTTGCGCCGCCTGTACTGCAGCCGCGATGTCCTGCGGAAACTGCTTGGCGGCCCTGGCGAGGCCGGCCGCGCGCGCGAGCGTGTTCGCATCGGGCGCCGTTGCGCCGTTTTTCCTGACTGCCATGGTGTCCCCTCTGAAATCGCTTTTGAATTGCGCCGGGCGCGCATGATTTGGATAAAGCTTCCGCTTCCGCCGCGGCAGTGTCAAGAATTGACTTTGCCATCACGCGGCCTCACGATTCCCGCAGAATTCAAACCAATAAATCGGGGGAGATCATGCGAACTTTTATTCTGGGCGCTTTGCTTGCGCTGGCCGTACCGGCCGCGTTCGCGCAGAACGAGTCGGAACCGGCTAAATCGGCGATCGCGGCACCGGTGATGTCCGCGCAGCCCGTCGCGGTGCCCGCCGAGCAGCGCGTGACAATGTTTCCCGGCAGCAACATCGTCAATGCGCAGAAAAGCGCCGGCGTGCCGCAATTTCAGGTCGACCCGTTCTGGCCGAAGCCGCTGCCGCACAACTGGATACTCGGACAGGTGTCGGGCGTGAACGTCGACAAGCGCGGACACGTATGGATCATCCACCGCCCGCGCTCGCTCTCCGAGCGCGAAGTTGGCGCGCAGCAGAACCCGCCGTGGAGCAAATGCTGTTACGCCGCGCCGCCGGTGCTCGAGTTCGACGATGCGGGCAACCTGCTCCGCGCGTGGGGCGGCACCGGCCCCGGCTACGAATGGCCGGAAGTCGAGCACGGCATCTTCATCGACGACAACGACTTCGTATGGACCGCCGGCAGCGGCAGCAAAGACTCGCAGATACTGAAATTCACGCTCGATGGAAAATTCGTGCTGCAGATCGGCAGGAGCGGCCAGTCGAAAGGCAGCAGCGACACTGCGAATCTAGGCAGCCCGGCTGATATCAATGTAGATACGGCGGCGAAAGAGGTTTACGTGGCGGACGGTTACCGCAACCGGCGCGTCATCGTATTCGACTCGGAGACCGGCGCCTACAAGCGGCACTGGGGCGCATACGGCAAACCGCCGAGCGACGAGAAGACACCCGTCTACGATCCCGCGCGGCCGCCGGCTCAGCAGTTCGGCCGGCCGGTGCATTGTGTGCGGTTTACCAGGGACAATCTGGTTTACGTTTGCGATCGTACCAACGACCGCGTGCAAGTATTCAAAAAGGATGGCACTTTCGTGTCCGAGGCATTTTTCGAGCGCAACACGCGCCTCAACGGCTCGGTGTCGGAGCTCGTGTTTTCACCCGACCGCGACCAGAAATTCATTTACATGGCGGACGGCGTAAACAACGAGCTGCGCATCGTCGAGCGCGCGAGCAATGAAGTGCTGGCGCGCGTCGGCCGGCCCGGCCGCTTCGCCGGCCAGTTTCACGTCGTGCACAATATCGCGGTGGACAAGCAGGGCAACATCTACACCACGGAAGTCAATACAGGTCAGCGCGTGCAGAAATTCCGCCGCGTCGACCCGCAGAATTAAGACTTAAAAGCCTCCTCCGCTTTGCGGGGGCAGGAGAATAATTACCTCTTTGCGGCCCGCGCGTCCTTAATTACACGCCACAATTTCGACGGCGTGAACGGCATGTCGAGATGCGTGATGCCCAGCGGGCGCAACGCATCCACCGTCGCGTTGACGAGCGCGGGCAGCGAGCCGCTGCAGCCTGATTCACCGACGCCTTTGGCGCCCAGCGCATTGGTCGGCGTCGGCACCGGATGATCATGGACTGCCATGCCGCGCAGCCAGCTGGCGCGCGGCATGACGTAATCCGAAAAACTGCCTGTCAGCAACTGCGCAGTCTCGGCATCGTAAATCGCGTGCTCGCCGAACACCTGCCCCGCGCCCTGCACGACGCCGCCATGCACCTGGCCTTCGACCAGCACCGGATTGATGACGTTTCCCAGGTCGTCGACCGCGGTGTAACGCGCGATCGTCGCGGCGCCGGTCTCGGGGTCGATCTCGACTTCGGCGATATGGCAGCCGTTCGGGTAGGTAGCGCCGAAGCTGCCTTCGGCAACGGTGTTCAGCGGATGCGGTGTTACGTCTGCAAGCGAGCGGGCAAGTTCGACGAAACCAAGAGAACGATCTCCGGCATGAAACCTTCCTTCGCTATAACGAAGCTCGTCCGCATCGATCTTCAAATTCGCCGCAGCGTGCGGGCGTGCGAGTTCGATCAGATTCTGGCCGAGCACGCGGAACGCGCTGCCGGTACCCAGCGCCCCGCGCGAGCCGCCCGTGCCGCTGCCGGTCAGCGCGGTCGATGGCGTCTGCGGATCGAAGCGAATCAACGCAGCATCTATGCCTAGCGCTTCGGCGACTATCTGCGGGAACACGGTTTCGTGGCCTTGCCCGGACGCGTGCGTCACCGCGAATAACTTCATTCCGCCATCAGCATCGAACTCGACCGCGACCTGGTCTTTGGGCGCGCTGCCGCCGCCACCGGCTTCGAGATAAGTCGCAATACCAATACCGCGCAGCTTGCCCGCATGCTCGCTGGCCGTGCGGCGCGTGGCAAAACCGTACCAGTCGGCATGCTTCAAAGCATCTTTCATCACTGCCGAGAAATCCCCGGAGTCGTAAGTCGTGCCGTTCGGCGTCGTATACGGCATGGCCGCGCGCGTAATCAAATTGCGGCGCCGCAATTCGAGTCCATCGAAGCCGTGCTCATGCGCGGCGTAGTCGACGAGCCGCTCGATTGCATACGCAATGTCGGGCCGCCCGGCGCCGCGGTAGGCGGACACCGGCGTCGCGTTGGTGTAGGCGAGACGCGCGAGCGCGTACATCGCGGGGATGCGGTAGACGCCGCCCATCGTGATCGTCAGGTTCTTGGTCGCGATGTACGGTCCGAATGCGGCGGCATATGCGCCGAGATCGGCGCGGTCGTTGAAGCGAATTGCGAGCATGCGGCCGTCGGCGTCTAGCGCCAACTCCCCGGTCAGCGATAGGGCGCGGCCCTGAAAATCGCTCGCGAACACCTCGCTGCGCGTGC
>JANYDM010000134.1 GCA_025363575.1 Betaproteobacteria bacterium
CCTCACTCCTCACTCCTGATGCTTCGATTCTAGTTTTTCGACTGATCGACGAGCTTGTTCTTCTTGATCCAGGGCATCATGTCGCGCAGCTTGCCGCCGACGATTTCGATCGGGTGCTGACGGCCGATGCGGCGCATTGCGTTCAGCTTGGTGGCGCCGGTCGTATTTTCGAGCAGGAACTCCTGCGCGTACGCGCCGGTCTGGATTTCCTTGAGTATCTTGCGCATCTCGTTCTTGGTCTCTTCGGTGATGATGCGCGGCCCCCGCGTAAAGTCGCCGTATTCCGCGTTGTTTGAAATCGAGTAGCGCATATTGGCGATGCCGCCCTCATACATGAGGTCGACGATCAGTTTGAGCTCGTGCAGGCATTCGAAATACGCCATCTCCGGCGCATAACCCGCTTCGGTCAGCACTTCGAAGCCGGCTTGCACCAGCGCCGTCGCGCCGCCGCACAATACGGTCTGCTCGCCGAACAGGTCGGTCTCGGTTTCTTCCTTGAACGTGGTTTCGATGATGCCGGCTTTGCCGCCGCCGATCGCCGCCGCGTAGGATAACGCCATGTCGCGCGCTTTCTTTGACGGATTCTGGTGAATCGCAATTAGCATCGGCACGCCGCCGCCCTGCGCGTACGTCCCGCGCACGGTATGTCCCGGCGCCTTCGGCGCGACCATCACTACGTCGAGATCGGCACGCGGCATGACCTGGTCGTAATGGATATTGAAACCGTGCGCAAATGCCAGCGTTGCGCCTTTCTTGATGTTCGGCGCGACGTCTTCGCGATAGACCTTTGCGATGTGCTCGTCAGGCATCAGCATCATGACGAAGTCCGCACCCTTGATCGCTTCCGCCACTTCCTTGACGTTGAGGCCGGCCTTCTTCGCCTTGTCCCAGGACGCGCCATCGCGCCGCAGGCCGACCGTCACCTTGACGCCGGAATCGTGCAGGTTAAGCGAGTGCGCATGGCCCTGCGAGCCATAGCCGACGATGGTGATTTTTTTGCCTTTGATCAGCGAAAGATCGGCATCTTTATCGTAATAGACTTTCATGTTTCCCTCTTTGATAAGCGTGAGGAGCGAAAAGTGAGAATGAGGCGTAAACACCTGCGGACTTGCCGCCTCGCGCCTCCCTCTTCCGCCTCACTAAATTTTCAGCACGCGATCGCCGCGGCCTATGCCCGACGCGCCGGTGCGCACGGTCTCCAGTATCGCGCTGCGGTCGATCGCACTCAGGAATGCGTCGAGCTTGGAACCCGTACCGGTCAGCTCTATCGTGTAATCCTTGTCCGTCACGTCGATGATGCGCCCGCGGAAAATATCGGCCATGCGCTTCATTTCCTCGCGGTCCTTGCCGATTGCGCGCACTTTGACGAGCATCAGCTCGCGTTCGATGTGGTCGCCGTCCGACAGGTCGATGACCTTGACCACCTCTATGAGCTTGTTCAACTGCTTGTTGATCTGCTCGATCACCTCGTCGGAACCCGTGGTGACGATCGTCATGCGCGACAACGTAATGTCTTCGGTCGGCGCCACGGTCAGCGTTTCGATGTTGTAGCCGCGCGCCGAGAAAAGGCCGACCACGCGCGACAGCGCACCGGACTCGTTTTCCAGCAGAACGGAAATGATATGCCGCATCGCCCGCGCCCCTTACAGATCTTCCGAGCCGAGCAGCATCTCGCTCAGGCCTTTGCCCGCCTTCACCATCGGCCACACGTTCTCGGTCTGATCGGTAATGAAGTCCATGAACACGAGGCGGTCTTTCAGCTTCAGTGCTTCCTTCAGCGCCGGCTCGACGTCAGCCGGTTTGTGGATCTGCATGCCGACATGGCCGTACGCTTCGGCCAGCTTGACGAAATCGGGCAGCGCATCCATGTACGATTCCGAATAGCGGCTGGAATAATCGACCTGCTGCCATTGGCGCACCATGCCGAGATAGCGGTTGTTGAGATTGATGATCTTGATCGGCAGGTGATACTGCTTGCAGGTCGACAATTCCTGTATGCACATCTGCACGCTGCCCTCGCCCGTGATGCAGGCGACCGTCGCCTTCGGATGCGCCAGGCGCACGCCCATCGCCGCGGGCAGGCCGAAACCCATGGTGCCGAGCCCGCCGGAATTGATCCAGCGCCGCGGCTTGTCGAATTTGTAGAACTGCGCCGCCCACATCTGATGCTGACCGACGTCGGACGTCACGAATGCATCGCCCTTTGTCAGCGCGTGGAGCTTTTCGATCACGAACTGCGGCTTGATGACTTTTGTAGTCTGCGTGTATTTGAGGCACTCGCGCGCCCGCCAGGCGTCGATCTGCTTCCACCAGGCTTTGAGTGCCGCGGCTTCCGGCTTGTCCTTGGACGCCTGCACCTGCTTGATGAGTTCCTGCAGCACCTGGCGCACATGGCCGACAATGGGCACATCGACCTTGACGCGTTTCGAAATCGAGGACGGATCGACGTCGACGTGGATGATAGTGCGCGGCTCTTCGAAAAAATGCTTGGGATTGCCGATCACACGATCATCGAAACGCGCGCCGACAGCGAGCAGCACATCGCAGTGCTGCATCGCCATGTTCGCCTCGTACGTGCCGTGCATGCCGAGCATGCCGACAAACTGCGGGTCGCTCGCGGGATAGCCGCCCAGC
The DNA here is from genome assembly GCA_025363575.1 of Betaproteobacteria bacterium. The sequence goes on from JANYDM010000134.1 coordinate 2,635, forward strand.
CCCATCAAGGTATTGGTGCAGGGGAAACCGATAAGGCGCACAAGCTGCGCAAGCTCCGGCGCGGCATTACCGAGAATGACGCCGCCGCCGGTATAGATCATCGGGCGCTTCGCGCGCATCAACAGTTGCACTGCTTTTTTTATCTGGCCGGCATGGCCTTTCACGACCGGGTTGTACGACCGCATGCTGACCGATTTCGGATACTCGAATTCGGCTTTCTGCGCCGGACTCGTAATGTCTTTGGGAATATCGACGACCACCGGGCCCGGCCGGCCGGTCCCTGCAATATAGAACGCTTTCTTGATCGTGGCCGCGATGTCCTTCACGTCCTTGATCAGAAAATTATGTTTCACGCACGGCCGTGTAATGCCGACCGTATCGCACTCCTGGAATGCATCCTGTCCGATTGCGTGCGTGGGCACCTGGCCGGTAATGATGACCATCGGGATCGAATCCATGTACGCGGTCGCAATGCCGGTGATCGCATTGGTCACGCCGGGCCCCGAGGTCACGAGTGCGACGCCGATTTTTTCCGTCGAGCGCGAGTAGCCGTCGGCCGCGTGAACCGCACCCTGCTCATGCCGCACGAGGATATGCTTGACCTTGTCCTGCTTGAACAATGCGTCGTAGAGATGGAGCACGGCGCCACCGGGGTAGCCGAAGATGTACTCGACCCCCTCTTCCTGTAGACATCGCACGACGATTTCGGCGCCGTTCAATTCCATGACTTGACCTTGTAGCTTGGAACGAGCAAAGACCGCGAACAATACCGTTTGCGTCTTATTTGGTCAAGCCAAATATCTGATTAAACAGCATGATATCGCCAACTTCGGAGTCGCGCGCGCGCCTCAACTTGCGGCGCCTACGCGTTTTGTTAAGATGCCATTACTTGATTCAGCGCGCATACAAAGCGACGTCGACGCAACCCGGAGCGACACACGGTTTGCGGATAGATCGAAGCGGGGCGCAATGCGAAAAATCAACAACAGATGTCCGGCAAGACCGGGCGCATAGAGGCGGATTCCCCTGGCTACCCGCAAGGAACTTTCGGATTTTCTCGCCGCTGTCGAGCGCCGAGCCTACAAGCAGGCTTTTTTTGCGGCACGCGACGAGCAGGTCGCGCTCGACGCGGTGCAGGATGCCATGATGAAGCTGTCCGATAAATATTCCGCACGGCCACCCGAAGAATTGCCGATGTTGTTTCAGCGCATCTTGCAGAACACGATAAGAGACCATTTTCGCCGCCAGAAAGTGCGCGCGTTGTGGACTACGCCAATGTCATCGCTGTCGGGCGCCGAAGATGACGAGCACGACCCGCTGGAAACTTTGGAGGTACAATCCAACTCCAACCCCCAGGGCGCGCCATCGGACCAGCTGCAACAGTCTCAAACGCTTGAAATCATTGAAAAAGCACTTCATAAACTGCCGCTTCGTCAACGCCAGGCCTTCCTGCTGCGTTACTGGGAAGACATGGATGTAGCAGAAGCCGCGGCCGTGATGGGTTGCTCCGAAGGGAGCGTCAAAACCCACTGCTCGCGGGCCACGCATGCATTGGCTGCGCTGCTGAAAGATAAGGGAATTTCGCTATGAACAATGAACAGGAAGTGGCCCGCAAGATTGTTCAGCGCCTGAATGAGGGCACGGCCAACATCAAGCAGGGCACGACGTACAGGCTGCAATCCGCGCGCCAGGCGGCGCTCGACCATTACCGCGAAGCGCCACAACCGCTGTTCGGCTTGGCGTGGGCCGACAACCTGGCGTTCCGCGTCACGCACAACCGGCATGCGAATACACGCAATTTGCTGGGACTCGGGCTGCTGGTGCTGGGCCTGATCGGTGTCACGTACTGGCAGGTCGTGGTTCAAGCCAACGATATTGCGGACATCGACGCCAGCCTGCTGACCGACGATCTACCCATCAATGCTTATCTCGATAGCAATTTCGAAGCATGGTTAAAGCGCTCGTCGCAATAATCATCGGCCTGAGTCTTGCCGCCCCGGCCGCCGCCGCCGTACCAATTCAGTCCAAAGCAGCAGTCCAGCCCAAGCCGTCCAAACCTGACTGGGTCGAGCTGACGCCGCCGCAGCAAGCTGTGCTGGCCCCCCTCAGGGACGACTGGCAGGAGCTCGATACCCTGCGGCGCGCGAAATGGGTCAAGGTCGCGAACTCTTACCCGAAAATGAAGCCGGAGCAGCAGCTGCGCCTGCAGGCGCAGATGAAAGAATGGGCGAAGCTCACGCCCGAGCAGCGCCGCGTCGTGCGCGAGAAATACAAAACCATCAAAAAATTGCCGCCAGAAAAACGCCAGCAGGTGAAGGCGCAGTGGCAGCAATACCAGCAGTCGCTCGCCGCCAAGCCAGAAGCTGCGGGCGAGACGGCACCTGCCGCCGCGCAGTAATTACCGCGGCGGGCCGCTTGAACGAACCCGCGGCATTCGCCGTCGCCAGCGCGTCGCTTGGGCGCCGGCTCGGCAGTCTCTGCTACGACCTTCTGCTGCTGACTGCGATCGTGTTCGTCGCGGGGTGGATATTTCTGGTCTTCCAGTTCCTGCTGCCCGCGGCGCTCGCGCGACCGGTTTTCCAGCTCTACTTGCTGGTCGTCACAAGCGCGTACTTCGTCTACTGCTGGACGCACGGCGGCCAGACCCTTCCCATGAAGACCTGGCGCATTCGTGTTGTCACGCGCGATGGCGGCCCGCTCCATATAAAGCGGGCCGCGCGGCGTTTTCTATGCGCGCTCATCAGCACCGCGCTGGGCGGTATTGGATTTATCTGGGCGCTCGTCGATCGCGACCGCCAATTCCTGCATGACCGGCTCGCGGGCACCCGGTTGATCAGGATTGCAGATTGAGGGGTTGCGGCTTCCCGATTCTCAATCCACCTTCGCCACTACCTGCGCTCCCCCCACCACATCATGATCATGGCGAGGCTCAGGAACATCAGCGTCGGCAATATCGCGCTCCAGAAAGGCGGCCAGTCGCGCAATAAACCGAGAAATGTGAACAGCCGTCCGAGCATCCAGAAGCCGATGCCGAGCATGATGCCGGCGAATACCTTGCCGCCGACGCCGCCGGCGCGCTGTTGGTAGTACGCAAACGGCAGCGCGAGCACCATCATAACCAGCACTGCAAAAGGGTAGATCAGCTTATTCCAGAACGCGATCTCGTGGCGCGACGTCTGCTGGTTGTTCTCGCGCAGGTGCTGCACGTAGGAATACAACGACCACGCCGACATTTGCTCAGGCACCAGCAGCAATACACTGAGTAGTCCCGGCTCGAGGACAGAGTGCCAGTCGGCCTCGGTGATGTTGTCGACGGTGGTCTTGTTGTCCGCGAAATTCGTCTGCACGACGTCGCGCAGCCGCCACACGTTATTTTGCCGGTATTCGCCGCGCTGGGCGAGGCTGATGCGCCGGAGGCGATGGTCGCCGTCGAACTCATAAATCTTGATCCCCAGCAACACCGAATCGGGCAGCACCTGCGTGACGTTCACGAAACTGCGTTCGTCCTTCACCCACAGACCCGAGCGGAACTCCTGCGCGATCACGCCCGTGATGGCCTTGGCGCGCAGCTGTTGCGCGAACTGCTCGGCCGGCGGCGCGATGAATTCGCCGATGATGAAAGTCAGCACCGAGAACAGCAGGCCGACTTCGACGAGCGTCAACGCCATGCGCGGAATCGACACGCCGGAAATGCGCATCACGGTGTATTCGGAGTTGGCAACGAGCTGCGCCAGCGCAAAGAGCGTGCCGATCAGCGCCGCAATCGGAAAAAGCTCGTAAACATGGCCCGGCACGCTCAGCAAGACGTAAGCGAAGATATGCAGCAGGCGGTAGTTGCCTTTGCCGAGCTCCCCCAGCTCGTGGATCAGGTCGAACAGCGAAAGCAGCATCAGCAGCGCCGCAAACACGAACAGCGTCGACATCGTGATTTCGGCCGACAGGTAGCGGCGAATGACCTTCATTTGAACAGACGAAACACCGAGAACAGCGTCAGGCGCCGGAAAAAGAGCAGCAGCAGCAGCGCCAGCATGATCGCGTGGACGCCCAGCATGCCCACCGGCAGGCTCACGCGCTGCTGCGCGATCCACGCCTGCGCGATACTGATGACGTTGTTGTAAATCATGTAAATCAAAATCGCCATCACGAGGTTGAGCGAGCGTCCCGCGCGCGGGTTGACGAATGACAGCGGGATTGCAAGCAGCGCCAGGATCAGGGCCGATAACGGCAACCCGATGCGCCACGCAAGTTCGCCCAGGTTGAGCGGGTTGGGATCCTGCAGCAACGCAACCGTCGGCAGCGACTTGGCGGACGGCGCGGCGGCCTTGGCGTCGCGCGTCTCGATGCGCATCGCGTAGCGCTCGAATTCACTGATCTTGTAATCGGTAGTGCCGGGCGTGCCTTCATAGCGCCGGCCGTTTAGCAGCACGAGAAAGCGATCGCCGTTGGCGACCGTCTCGAGAAAGCCGCGTTTGGCCACCATCACGCCGGTCTTGTGGTGCTGGGTCGAGCTCACGAATACGTTGGCGACCATGTTCTCGCCTTCGCTGACGTGCTCGACAAAAAACACGCGCTCGTTCTGTTTGGATTCGCGGAATACGCCCGGCGTCACCTGCGACACATCGTCGCGGTTGTCCATGTTATTCCTGAATTCTTCGGTCTTGGTGATCGCCCACGGCGACAGCAGCAGGCTCAGCAATGCGACAAGAATCACGATAGGCACAGCGAACGACAACACCGGCCGCACCCAGCGTGTCAGGCTCATGCCGGCGCTGAACCACACGATCATTTCCGAATCGCGGTAGCTGCGTGACAACGTCATCAGCACGGCGATGAACAGCGTAAGCGACAGCAATACCGGCAGATAGTTGAACGAGGTGAGCGCGAGGAGCGCAAAAACGCCAGTAAAAGTGATCGACCCGCCGGCCGCAAGGCCGAGAAAACGCACGAGTTGGGTCGTTACTGTTATGGCGAGCAAGACGACGAACGTCGCGAACGCCGTGCCCGCGCACTCGCGCACCAGGGAATTTTGAAATATTTTCACGCGGTTGCGCTTTGATTTTTGCCTGGATAGCGAAGATAATCAGCGCTATATCGCACCAAACTATCCCCGGGAGAACGGCGTGGAATTTAGCATAAAAAATGGCGGGCCGGAGCGCGCGCGCGCTGGCTGCATCATCGTCGGCGTATTCGAGCCGCGCAAACTCACGCTAGCCGGGGCGGCGCTCGACCGCGCCGCGCGCGGACAGCTGTCCGCAGCGCTGAAACGCGGCGACATGGAAGGCAAAGCGGGCACTACGCTGATGTTGCATCAACTGCCGCGCATCGCGGCCGCGCGCGTGCTGCTGGTCGGTCTCGGCCGCGAGCGAGAATTCGACGACGGTAAATTTCGCACGGCGGTCAGCAAAGCGATCTCCGCGCTGAAACAAACCGGCGTGACCGATGCGGCGCTGTGCCTGTCGGCAACCGTCAGGGAGCGCGATATAGCATGGTGCGCGACGCAGGTGGCAATTGCGGCGACGGATGCGACGTATCGCTTCGACCGTATGAAAAGCAAACGCGAAGCGGCTCGCGGCGTGCGCCTGCTGACCCTCATCGTTAGCGACCGGGACGAGCTCAAAGCGGGTCAGGCCGGGCTCAAACGCGGCGCGGCGATTGCGCACGGCATGAGTCTCGCCAAGGACCTCGGCAATCTGCCGGGCAATGTGTGCACGCCGACGTACCTCGCGGAAGCGGCGCGCGCGCTAGCCAAGCAGCACAATCTCGGCGTGCAGGTGCTCGAGCGCAAGGATATGGAAAAGCTTGGTATGGGCTCGCTCTTGTCAGTCGCGCGCGGCAGTGACGAGCCGCCGAAGCTTATCGTGCTCAAATACGACGGTGGGCCGCGCGGGCAGAAACCATTTGCGCTCGTCGGCAAGGGCGTGACGTTCGATACCGGCGGCATTTCATTGAAGCCGGCCGCCGAAATGGACGAGATGAAGTTCGATATGTGCGGCGCGGCCAGCGTGCTCGGCACAATGCGCGCGGTCGCCGAACTCAAGCTGCCCATCAACGTAGTCGGCATCATCCCCGCCACCGAAAACATGCCGGGCGGCTCCGCCACCAAGCCCGGCGATATCGTCACCAGCATGTCGGGGCAGACCGTGGAAATCCTGAATACCGATGCCGAAGGCCGGCTCATATTGTGCGATGCGCTGACTTATACTGAGCGTTTCGAGCCTCAGGCTGTCATCGATATTGCAACTCTGACTGGCGCATGCGTTATTGCGCTCGGCCACATTGCCAGCGGGCTCTTTGCCAACGACGACGCGCTGGCGCAGGAGTTGCTCGCCGCGGGTCAGAACGTGCGCGACCGCGCTTGGCATCTGCCGCTATGGGACGACTATCAGGAGCAGTTGAAAAGTAATTTTGCCGATTTCGCCAATATCGGCGGGCGGCCCGCCGGGAGCGTGACGGCGGCTTGTTTTCTGGCGCGGTTCACCAAGAAATTCAAATGGGCGCACCTCGACATCGCCGGCATCGCGTGGAAGTCCGGCGCCGCCAAGGGCTCGACCGGCAGACCGGTGCCCCTGCTGACGCAGTTTCTGATCGACCGCGCAGAGCGAACTTGAAAGTCGCTCGCGGGCACTGCGCGCGATGACGCAGATTGATTTTTATTTTCACGTTGAAAATAAACTGCAGACTGCGTGCGCGCTCAGTGCCAAGGCGTGCGCGCGCGGCATGCGCGTGCTCGCGTTCTGCGCAGATGCCGAGGCGGGCCGGAAATTCGGCCGCCTGTTATGGACGGCGCAGGCGGTGAGTTTTATTCCGCACTGCACGCCCGCCGACTCGCTCGCGCCAATGACCCCGGTCATCGTCGATTATGAGGGCGCCAATTTGCCGCACGACGATGTGCTGATCAACCTGCGCGCGGACTGGCCGCCCTTCTTCAGCCGTTTCCAGCGCTTGATTGAAATCGTGAGCCTCGACGAAGAAGACAAAGAGCAGGCTCGCGCACGCTTCAAGTTCTACCGCGACCGCGGCTACGCAATCCAGAATCACGATCTATCGAGGAGCGCGCAGTAGTGCGCGGCCATTGGTGAGCAAAACCGGCGATGGAGAACGTCTCGCATCCGACGACGTATTGAATCGCGCGGACGCACTGTTCAAGCGGCATCGTGCGGTGACCAACCCGGCGCCAGACCCGCACGCGGTGCCGGTCCTTACCGAAGCCCTGGCGGAGGACCTCGACACCGCGGAAATCCCGACGCTGACCGACATTGTCGCAGCGCCGGCGCCGGAAGTCATTGCGGCAACAGCCATGAAATCGAATGGCGACGAAGCAGCGCAGAGCGGGGAAATCATCTCACGCGTGCAGGCGCAGAACCTTGAACACGGGGTTTACCAGAAACTACGGCAGGGATTGGACGCGCAGATTGCCGAAGTCCTGCAACACCGCTTCATGCCGGACGTATCCGGCGCCCTCGACCAGGCCGTTCACAAAATCAGCGGCGAACTGAAGAACACTATCGACGCGATGGTGCGCGCATCGATCGAGGAAACACTGCAAAAGCAGCTAAGCCAATTGCGCTTGCCCGCAGTGCAGGCAGCCGCCGGCGAGCCGCCGCCTGCAGCCGCGCCTTCCGCAGCGCCGCCGGTGCCCGCAGCAGTTACCCAAGCACCCATCGCGTCCAGTAAAATGCGCGACTTTTCCGCGCCGGCCTCTACCTCCATGGAACTTGCCAAAAGCTTTGAACCCCGCGCGATCGAGGACCGCTGGTATTCAACCTGGGAAAGCCGCGGCTACTTCGCGCAGTCCGGCGATACAGTGCGTCCGCCGTACTGCATCCAGTTGCCGCCGCCCAATGTTACCGGCACGCTGCACATGGGACACGCGTTCCAGCAAACGCTGATGGACGCGCTGGTGCGCTATCACCGCATGCGCGGCTACAACACGAACTGGGTGGTCGGCACCGACCATGCGGGCATTGCGACCCAAATCGTGGTCGAGCGTCAACTGGAGGCCGACGGCAAGTCGCGCCACGATCTTGGCCGCGACGCTTTCATCAAGCGCGTGTGGGAATGGAAGCAGGAATCCGGCTCCACCATCACGCGCCAGATGCGACGCCTCGGCACCTCCGCGAACTGGACCTATGCCGATACCGAAGACAAGAACAGCGGCTACTTCACGATGGACGAGAAGATGTCGCGCGCAGTCGTCGAGGTATTTGTGCGGCTGCACGAGGAAGGCCTCATCTACCGCGGTAAACGCCTCGTCAACTGGGACCCGGTGCTGGGCACCGCGGTGTCCGATCTGGAAGTCGACTCCGAAGAGGAAGACGGCAAGATCTGGGAAATCAAATACCCGCTGGCCGACGGCAGCGGCGCGCTGACCGTCGCAACGACGCGCCCGGAAACTCTGCTCGGTGATGTCGCTGTCGCCGTGAATCCCGACGATTGGCGCTATCAGCATCTGATCGGCAAGCAGGTACAACTTCCGCTGACAGGCCGCACCATCCCCGTGATCGCCGACAATTACGTCGATCGCGAATTCGGCACCGGGTGCGTGAAGATCACGCCGGCGCACGACTTCAACGACTATCAGGTCGCCCAGCGCCATCACCTGGAACCGATCAATATCCTGACGCTGAAGGCTGCGCTCAATGAGAATGCGCCCGCGCCCTATCGCGGGCTCGACCGTTTCGAGGCGCGCAAGCGCGTGCTGGCCGATCTCTCGGCGCACGACCTGCTGGTATCGGAAAAGCCGTACAAGCTCCGCGTGCCCCGCTCCGGTCGCACCGGCGTCATTGTCGAGCCAATGCTGACCGACCAGTGGTACGTGAAAATGGACGGGTTCGCGACCGCAGGCTTGGCTGCGGTCGCCGCCAGCGACGTCAAATTCTTCCCGGAGCACTGGGCGACGACCTACAACCAGTGGCTGGAAAATATCCAGGACTGGTGTATTTCGCGCCAGTTGTGGTGGGGCCATCAGATTCCGGCGTGGTATGACGATGCCGGCAACATCTACGTCGCGCGCAGCGCTGAGGACGCGCGCGCGCAGGCGGCCGCGAGAGGCTCTCACGGCGAGCTAAAGCGCGACGACGACGTCCTCGATACCTGGTTTTCGTCGGCACTCGTGCCGTTCACCTCGCTCGGCTGGCCGGAGAAAACACAAGACCTCGAGGTGTTCCTGCCCTCATCGGTGCTGGTGACCGGCTTCGACATCATTTTCTTCTGGGTCGCGCGCATGATCATGATGACCCTGCACTTCACCGGCAAAGTGCCGTTCCGCGACGTCTACATCCACGCTCTCGTCCGCGACGCCGAGGGACAAAAGATGTCGAAGTCGAAAGGCAACACGCTCGACCCGCTCGATCTCATCGACGGCATCAAGCTCGACGATTTGCTGCTCAAATCGACCGTCGGATTGTTGCGCGCCGATCACAAGCAGAAGATCGAGAAGTATGTGCGCAAGAACTACCCTGACGGCATACCGGCGTTTGGCGTCGATGCGCTGCGGTTTACGTTCGCTTCGCTCGCCACCTTCGCGCGCACGCTCAATTTCGATCTCGGCCGCTGCGACGGCTACCGCAATTTCTGCAACAAGCTGTGGAACGCCACGCGCTTCGTGCTGATGAATTGCGACGGCAAGGACGTCGGCCTGGATGAGTCGCTTCCGGTCGAGTATTCCGCGGCTGACCGCTGGATCGTCAGCCGCCTGCAGCGCACGGAAGCGGAAGTAGCCAGGGGCTTCAGTGAATATCGCTTCGATAATGCCGCGCGCGCGATTTACGAATTCGTGTGGGATGAGTACTGCGACTGGTACGTGGAATTCGCCAAGGCGCAGATCGCCGGCGGCAGCGAAGCCGCGCAACGCGCGACCCGCCGTACGCTGGTACGCGTGCTCGAAGCAACGCTGCGGCTCGCGCACCCGATCATTCCGTTCATTACCGAAGAGCTCTGGCAGAAAGCCGCGCCGCTCGCGGGCAAAACGGGCGCCAGCATCATGCTGCAGCCGTATCCCGAAGCGGATGCGGGGCGCATCGATGAGAAGAGCGAGCGCCATATCGCGCTGCTGAAAGAGCTTACCAATGCCTGCCGCACGCTTCGCAGCGAAATGAATCTCGGCCCGCAGCAGAAAGTGCCGCTACTTGCGCAAGGCGACCACGCCACGCTCGTCGAATTCACCCCTTATTTGGCGCCGCTGGCACGCCTCTCCGAAATCGTCGTCGTCGACGAGTTGCCGCAGGCCGATGCGCCCGTTTCGATTGTCGGCGAGTACCGGCTGATGCTCAAGATCGAAGTCGATCCGGCGGCCGAGCGCGTGCGACTCGGCAAGGAAATGGAGCGGCTCGCCGGCGAAATCAACAAGGTCCACGGCAAGCTCGCGAATTCGAATTTTACCGAGCGCGCTCCGGCGGCCGTCGTCGAGCAGGAACGCCAGCGCCTCGTCCAGTTCGAAACCACCATCGCCAAGCTGCGCGCCCAGCTCGAACGCCTGGGTTAAGCGGCGCGGCGACGTGATCCACGCGCTGCGCGCCTTTCGCTACCGCAATTTCCGGCTGTATTTCTGCGGCCAGTCGCTCTCGCTGCTCGGTACATGGATCCAGCAGGTCGCCATGAGCTGGCTGGTTTACCGCATGACCGGCTCGGCCTTTCTGCTTGGCGTGACCGCCTTCGCCGGCCAGATACCCATCCTGCTGTTCGCGCCGCTGGGCGGCCTGTGGGCCGACCGCTTCGACCGCCGCAAACTTCTGATCGCGACGCAGGCGCTGGCACTGGTGCAGGCCATGGCGCTCGCACTGCTTGCGTATTCAGGGCTGATCGAGGTCTGGCACATACTCGTAATGGCCGTATTGCTCGGCGTCGTGATGGCGACCGACACGCCGGTGCGCCAGTCATTCGTCTCCGAACTGGTGCCCGCGAAAAGCGATTTGCCCGGCGCGATCGCAATGAATGGTTTCGTGCAGAATGCGGGGCGCATGATAGGTCCGACGCTGGCGGGCCTGCTCATCGCGGTATCGAGCGAGGCATTTTGCTTTCTCGCCAATGGACTCAGCAAAATCGCGGTCATCGTGATCGTCGCGCTGATGCAAATCGACGTGCGCACCACCAAGGCTGCGAGCACGCCGATGCTGCGCGGACTCAAGGAGGGGGCAACCTATGCAGCCGGGCTGCTGCCGGTCCGGCTGCTGCTGCCGATGGTCGCGCTGATCAGCTTCATGGCGAGCCCCTACCAAGCCTTGATGCCGATTTTCGCTGCGGAAATTTTTAAGGGCGACGCCCGCATGTTGGGTTTTCTGATCGGCGCCGCGGGTCTCGGCGGCTCAAGCGGACTCGTGTACCTTGCTGCGCGCAAGGACGTGCGCGGGCTGGCGAGTCATATCGTGTTCGGCGCGCTGCTGGCGGGTACAAGCTTGATGGTGTTCGGCGCGTCGACGATCTTGTGGCTGTCACTCACGGCGATTCTGTTAACCGGCTTTGGCATCATTCTCGTCGCGATGGGCACGAGCATGATTTTGCAGACCATCGTCGCCGACGAAAAACGCGGTCGCGTCATGAGCTTTTTTACCGTGGCGTTTCTCGGCATGAGCCCGCTCGGCAGCTTCGTCGCCGGCGCGCTCGCGCACAAGATAGGCGCCGGCCTCACGCTGTTTGCAGGCGGCGCCTGTTGCACAATCGGCGCTGCCCTCCTGTGGCGCCAGTTGCCGCGCCTGCGGGCAGACATACGCGAAATTTACCTGCGGATCGGCATCATCAAGGTCTAGACCCAACCCGCCATCGCACGGTGTCGCGCGGGCGTCATGAGTCGATTGCGAACGCGTAATGTGGCTTACACTGTGCCAACACAGGCGGGACTGTATGAACATGGACATCGTTGCGCCGATCACGATGGCGGCCGGCCTCGGCTGGGCCAGCGGGCTTCGACTCTACGCCGTGGTGTTTTTTCTCGGCATGCTGGGCTATTTCGGCCTGGTCGCTCTGCCACCGGATCTTGAAGTCCTCAGCCATCCCGCGGTCATGCTCGCGGCCGGCGCATTGTTTGCCGTCGAATTCGGCGCCGACAAGATTCCGGGCTTCGACAGCGTGTGGGACACCTTTCAGACTTTCGTGCGCATACCCGGCGGCGCCCTGCTCGCTGCCGCCGCCGTGGCGGACCAAAGTGCCGCGTTAGCGCTCGCCGCAGCAATGCTCGGCGGGACATTTGCCGCAGGCGCGCATTTCACCAAGGCCGGGAGCCGCGTGCTGATCAATACCTCGCCCGAGCCGTTCAGCAACTGGGCGGCATCGCTGACTGAGGATGCAATGGTCGCCGGCATGGTGTGGTTCACATTCAAGCATCCGCTTGCCGCGCTTGCCCTGCTTTTGCTGATGGCCGTCCTGATGATCTGGCTGCTGCCGAAACTATGGCGCGGCGTGCGTCGCGTTCTTGCCTTGGCGCGGCAGGCGCTGGGTTTCAACGGTTGACTCGGTTCGAATTGCTGCCCCGCCTGCATCCGCCCGCCGTTCAACAGCCGCCGCGGACCGTCAGGTCTTGAGCGTGACGAGCGGGAGATTCAGCGCGCGCCGCATTACCGCGACAAAATCCGCAGGCGCCAAACCGCGCAGGACGGCGCCGCGCGCGCTGAAAAATCCAAGCACGTTGCGCTCGAGCCGGTCGGCTGACGTATCGCTGAGCGCGGCCTCGAGATCCGGCAAGGTGCGCCGCGATTCGATCGCCGCGCCGGTCGCAAACCAGACCTGCTTGACGCGCCGCGCGACTGCATCGTACAGGACTTCCGCCGTCAGCACGCCGTGCGCGAGTTTGTGCTCCGCAGCGCAGACGGCGGGCGCTCCCGCCGCTTGACTGGTGAAACTCATCCAGTCCGGCGTATCGATTTCCGCCAGCGCGCGCTGATAGCGCGCGTGCTCCGTGAGCGAAAGCTCGCCGTCATGGAATTCGACCGCCAACTCGCTTTCGAAAGCTTCGATGAGATTGCGTCTGACGATGGCGGTATCGCAACGATCGCCGAGCAGAGTCGTCAGGCCGGTCAGGCGTTCGCGAGTTGCGGCCATCGCGCGCTCGAATTGCGTTCCCGCAGGGCTGCGGGTGGTCCGCACCAGGGCCTCCAGATCGCGCTCGAAGTACACTATCCCCTGATAGAGCACGGCGTCACCGTCGAACGTCCCGCCGCCGGTGCCGATCTGGCGTCCGTCGACTTCGATATCGTCGCGCGCGCGAAACCGCGCATCCATACCGAACGCAGCGACCGCAACGGCAGCCGCATGGCCGATGCGCCGCGCGATGGCTTGCATATCGGCGGTGCCGACTTCACGCCGGTGCAGGTAAAGCGCCCAGGCTAACTGGTCGCCGTCACAATAAATAGTCTGCCCGCCACTGATACGGCGCTGCACGACTACGCCGCGGGACGTGCAAAAGTCGAGGTGGCATTCATGGGCGGAACTCTGCTGGCTTCCCAGCAGAACGCTGGGAGCATAACGGTAAAAACGCAGCGTGCCGGCGATTTCATCGGCGTGACGGGCTTCCAGCAGCGCGCGGTCGAGCGCGATATTTTGCGCCGCCGGACGCAGCCCGGTATCGAGCACACGCCACATTTCACCCATAGGTTATCCGTTGCGCGCTGACCGCAATCAGCAGGCTACTCCGGCGCCTTGGCCTCGTGCAGACCGCGTTGCGCCAGGAAATTTTCGAACGACACGCGTTGATATGCAGCGCTCGACACGTATTGGTCGAATTGTATGAACGCTTCGACCGGCGTGCGTGAACCGCGGCGCATGAGAATTTCCTTGCCCTCGGCGCTGACGAACATCCAGGCCGGCACCGGCGACGATCGCAAGCGCTTGATGGCATCGGCACGCGCCACCTTCTCGCCGCCGGGCAGCGTCATGATGTCGGCAGGATTGCCGCGGATGTCGAAATAGGCGAGCACGTAGTGCTCCGAATAGAGCTTGCGCAATGAATCGGCCGAAAATGTGCTCTTGTTGGCAATCTCGCAATACGGGCATGTCGGGAAGCCGAAATAGACGAACATCGGCTTGTGCAGCCGTTGCCCCACGCGCACCGCCTCGTTGTACTCGATAAACGGCCAGCCGTCGGGCGTCTTAGCGAGCGCCAGCAGGGGCGCCGACAGCAATGCCAGCGCAAGAATCAGAAAACCAATTGCCTTTTGCATAGAGCAGCCCGCGCCGGCCGATCGCGCCTGCACGGCTATTTCTTCTTCATAAAAAACACGAATTCGTTGCTGGCGGTCTCGGACGATAGCAGTTCGTTGCCCGTCTGCCGGGAAAATGCCTGAAAGTCCTTGACCGAGCCGGGGTCGGTCGCCACTACGCGCAGCACCTGGCCTGACATCATGTCATTCAGCGATTTCTTCGTGCGCAATATCGGCAGCGGACAATTCAATCCGCGTGCGTCGAGTTCCTTGTCGAAATCCATCCTCACTCCCAAACCAGCATGGTTCTAAGCAAAGTAATATACGGTGCCCGTGCGCTTCGTGCAAGGCGGCGAACATGATTGGAAGGCGGGCGAACAGGCGGCGGGGACCGCCTCGCGAACAGCTAAAAAACGCTGATGTTCTTGTCGGCGAGCAGCTGCGACAACCGCGTGTTCGCCATCGACAGACGGTCGACAAGGATCTCGAGAAACGCACCGTTGAAGTTGTGCCGGCACAGCTCCGACGATTGCGCGAGCGCCTCGGACTTGATCTCGATTACCGTAATATCCGTCGCCGAAGTCACGCTGGCGGTGCGTTGGAACTGCTTCTTGCCGAGGTACGCCATTTCCCCGAAGCAGTCTCCGGCGCGCAAAACATTCAGAAGCTTGCCCTGCTTGCTGATCTTGACTTCGCCGACTGCGATTATGAAAAACGATTTGCCGACGTCGCCTTCCTTGATCAGTACCTGGCCCGGCGTATATTTGCTCCAGGTCGTCACGCGCAGCACTTCCCAGAGCTCGACGTCGGCGAAATTCTTGAAAAAGATCAGTTTGCGCAGCGCGTTGAACTTCTCGCTGTCCGGTATGCTTTTCTCGGGTTTTTGCAGGTTGCCGAATACCGCGACGAGTTCGTGGGATATCTCCTCCCAGCTTTGATAGCGGTCGGCACTGTTTTTTTGCAGCGCGCGCTTGACAATGGCGTCCAGCTGCGGCGGCACTTCTGAGCGCAAGGCGCTCGGTGGCGGCGCCTCGGCGTTGATTATCTGGTAGATCATGCTGTAGTTGTTGTTGGCCTGGAACGGCAACTTGCCGGTCAGCAGCTGGAACAGCACGACACCGAGCGAAAAAATATCCGTCTGATGGTTAAGCTGGAGCTCCTTGACCTGCTCGGGCGACATATAGGCCGGCGAGCCGATGCCCGTAATCTGCGTGGTTTCAGTCGCAGTCGTCTGCGCCGCGCCGAAGTCGGTAATCTTGATATCGTTCTCGCCGGACAACATGATATTGGCGGGCTTGATATCGCGATGAATCACGCCGTGTTTGGCCGCGTAATCCAGCGCCTTCGTGCACTTAAACACGATCTCGATCACTTTGTTGATCGGCAGCAGGTTATCCGGCCGCGAATACGGCTCGAGCGTCGTGCCGTCCACGTATTCCATGACGATATAACTCGCCTCTTCGTCCGCGACGGCGTCGTAGATGCTCACGATATGCGGATGCGACAGCTTGCCGGCCAGCGAAGCTTCGGTCACGAACAGCTTGCGATAGCGGCGGCCGTGCTCCTTGTCGCCCAGGGCTTCCTGGAAGACGACCTTCATCGCGACATGACGGTTGACGAAGGGATCCAACGCTTCGTACACGACGCTGGTAGCGCCTTTGCCGAGCTCCCGGATAATCTCGTATTTGCCGATCTTCTTGATTGTCATCTTATTATTCCGACAGTTGCCGGCGGCCCCTCGCCTGATGGCCGATTCACACGCAAATACAATACCATAAAGCTCGATATTTGCGTCAAATGTAACGTTTTTGGATGCGCCGGCCCCTGAATTTTCGATGCCGCGTCGGAGTAACCCGATACTTGCGGAGCCTTGAGCCGGTCCTCATTGCAAAGGGCCAACGCAATCACTGGCGCTATAAGTCGCGCCGGCTATTTTTGTTTTCGCGCCGCGCCTCGTCGTCCAGCCTGCGCAATTCGCGCAGCCGCGCATCGACGCTCGACTGCTGGTAAAAATCCCCGTCGCCGCTGGATTGCGCGAGCCCCAGTTGCTCGATCGCGGCGCGCAGATTGCCCATGCGGTAATAGGCCTCTGCCGAAGCCCGGTGCTGGGACAATCGCTTGCCGAGCGCGGCGTAACACTTTGCCTGCAATTCGTACATGCGATAGTCGGACACCGAATACTGCAGCCGGCTTTCGACCAGTTTCAGCGCTTCGGCGGGCTGCCGGCTGGCGAGCAACAGATCGGCATAGTCATATACCAGCGCACGGTAGCCGGGATGGCCTCTCAGCGCGTCACGATAAGTCTGCAATGCCGTCACGGTGTCCCCGCTCGCCACATAGTAGCGCGCAGCGAGCGTTTCGACGGGCGGGCTGTCTGGCAGAGACTGGCGCAAGACCTGCAACTCCTTGCCTGCGCGCGCGTAAGACTTGTTGCGCACCAACGCCGTTACGAGACCGTAGCGGCTCGCCGCCTCGCTCAGGTATTTGCGTTCGCCCAGGCTCTCTTCGAAGAACACCAGCGCTTCCCTGGGATTGCCCTGCCCCGCCCTGAGCTTGGCGCGCATCAGCTGGAAATCGAGGCTGTCCGGGACCTGGCGGTACGGCAGCTCCTGCGCGCGGTTCTGCATGTCCGCGATACGTTCGTAAGTCAGCGGGTGAGTGCGCAGATAAGCCGGCGCCTTCGTTTCGTAAAACCGCGTCGCGCGCTGCATGCGCTCGAAAAACAACGCCATGGCATGCGCGTCGAATCCCGCTTTTTCAAGCACCTGAAAACCGACGCGGTCGGCCTCGCGCTCGTGATCGCGCGTGTAATTAAGCGCTGACTGAATGGATGTCGCGCCTGCCGCCGCTATAGCGGCCTGGGATAAATCCGGGCTGGCACGCGCAGCGAGCACCGCGACCGCCAGTGCCGCGAGGGACATGACTGTCGACTGCTTTTGCGCGGCGAGCATCCGCGCCATATGGCGCTGCGTGACGTGCGCCACCTCATGCGATACGACGCCCGCGAGTTCCGATTCGCTCTGGGCGGTCAAAATCAGGCCGGAATTGATGCCGACAAAACCGCCCGGCAGCGCGAATGCATTGACCTGCGGATCCATGATAAGAAAGAAATTGAACTCCTGGCGCGAATCCGCGCTGACGGCGACCAGTTTGTAACCGAGCGAATTCAGGTAATCGGTTATCTCCGCATCGT
The DNA here is from genome assembly GCA_025363575.1 of Betaproteobacteria bacterium. The sequence goes on from JANYDM010000134.1 coordinate 19,957, forward strand.
CCGCATAGCTCGGGTCGGCGCGAATTTCGCGCATGATGCTCTCGCCGAGACGGCGCTCCATCTGCGGTGACATCTCGCTCTGGGAAACATCGCCAAGATCGGGCAGCCCCTGCCCCAGCGCAGCAGACGCAGCGCACGAAAGCAGCGCCATTAGTTTCAGGAATTGTTTCACCCGGCTATGATAATCGGAATCTACCGAAGTTCATCGTATGCCGCGCTGCCGGCGGCGCGCTATCCAGAGGCGGCGGGCGGCGCAAAACCAGGCAACAGGTAGCGGGTTACGCGATATTCCTGGAATCGGTAGTCGTACGGGTTGCCGATATGCCAGATTGCGGTGCCGGCGATTGCGGCTATCGGCGCCACGCGCGGCGATGTATCGAAACGCTCCATCATTTTCAGCACGCAATAGAGCGCCAGCTGGTCAAGGTGCCAGAACAGTTTCCCGCGCCCGACGAAGTGCCGGATGAAATTTGCGACGGCCGAAAAATAACGGCATGCTTGCGGCGTGTTTTTCACGATCACCGCATTGGCGACAATGTCCAGCCATGGCGAGTCGAGCGGATAGCGGAACACCAGCCCAAGATCGCAGTCATCGACGCAGCCGAGCACCGGCTCCAGGGGCGCCTCGAAAACTGTGTCGATGTCGAAGCAGGCGATGGTCTTTTGATGCTGCGCCAGCAGTGCACCCATCCGCAAAAACCGCGCGCAGCTGTAGAACGTGCGCCGCAGATTGAAATCCGGCTCCTCATCGACAGGTGCGTATTCGTACGTCACCGCCACATTGCGTATGGCAACCTTTGCGATCAATGTCTCAATGTATGCGGCGAACGGCGCGTCCGGATCCAGCACATGCAGGTGCAGCAGCTTGCCGCGGGCGGCATTTTGCGCGAAGGAATTGACGAAGGTAGTGCCATACTTGTAAAAATACCGGACGTCGCAACATGCGAAAATCACGGCGTCGTACGCCTCGCCCGGACCGGCAGGGCGCAGAACGACGAACTCATCGCTCTGCGCGCCCGTTGCTGGCAGCGAGAGTTGCTGCCAGGAAGCGCGGCCGAAATTGACGAGGCCGCAATGACGGAATTCCGGCGATAGCCGTGCCGCCATGCTGAAAAAGTGTTCGGCGTCCTCATACTTTTCAAGTCCCGTCAGGATGCATCCATAGCGAGCTGCAACCAGTGCCGAGCCCTGCGCATGCTTTTCGGCCGCGCGAACGCAAGCAAGGGCCTCCTCCAGGCGATGTTGACCCTGCAGGATCGCGGCCTTGAGCAGTTGCACTTCGACATTGTTCGCACTAATGGCATCGATCTTTTCGATATGGCCCCATGCCTCCTCCAGCCGTCCTACCCGCCACAAGCAGTCGGCGAGATCCATGAGTGCGACGGGATTGGGATCGATCCGGACCGACTGTTCGAGCAGCGGAATCGCGGCCTCGATCTGCAGGCTCTTCTTGGTAATCAGTCCCAGCAGCATCAGCGCCGCCGCGTTCGCCGGCTCAGCGCGCAACTTCTCGTCGCACAGCACGCGAGTGGTGTCGAAATCACCCGTGCTGTATGCAGCAAACGCGTCTTCCATCGCGCCCGTGCCCACAACGCTTCCAGGATCTTTGGCGCTCATATCAGCCGCGGGCGCCGCAGATTGGTACGAACACTGGGTTCATGGTGTTTTATACTGGCAAGTTGCGGCATCAGTCCGCCATGATTCTACAGTAGCCAACCGCTTGGCACGGAGGCAATGAATGAAGAAGCTAACGCATTTCAACGGGCGCGGCGAAGCGCATATGGTCGATGTTGGCGCCAAAGAGGAGACGCATCGGGTCGCGCGCGCAGGCGGCCGCATCGTTATGCAGCCGGCCACGCTTGCAATGATTGCCGCCGGCACCGCAAAAAAAGGCGACGTGCTGGGCATCGCGCGCATTGCGGCCATTCAGGGCGCCAAGCGCGCCTCGGATCTCATTCCCCTCGCGCATCCGCTGGGACTGACGCGTGTGTCCGTAGAATTCGCGATCGACACCAAAAGCAAAGCCGTGTCATGCATGGCGCAGGCAGAAACGCGGGGCCGCACCGGCGTCGAGATGGAAGCGCTGACTGCCGTCACGGCTGGACTGCTTACGATCTACGACATGTGCAAAGCGGCAGACCGCAGTATGCGCATTGACGACGTCTGCCTGCTCGAGAAAAAAGGCGGCAAGTCGGGCCACTGGCTGCGCAAGGCCGCGAAATAAGCGGCGCGACGAGCGCCGCGTCACATCACGTCAAGTTATCCGGGCAAACGCGAAGAAAACTGCGTGGACAGTCCCTCCGAATATGGCTAGCATGTGCGTCCGCCCACCCCGGGCCCGGCAGCCATCACGGACCGGCAATGCTGCAGCATCCGAAGGAGCAGTCATGCAACACTTGCGCAGAACATTTCTAAAGACAATCGGGGCTTGCGCGCCGCTGATTATCGCCGCGGGCGCCGGCTTCCTGCGCACGGCTGACGCGCTTGCCGCCGTATGGAATAAAACAGGGTTCGAAGCGAAAGCAGCTGGCGACGCGCTCAAGTCGCTGGGCACGGCCGCCCCGCAAGCAAGCAAGGACATCACGCTGACGGCGCCCGACATTGCGGAGAACGGGGCCCAGGTACCGGTGACCGTAACGAGCAAGATCCCGAACACGCAGAGCATTTCAATCGTCGTCGAGAAGAACCCGTTCCCGCTTACCAGCACTTTCGACTTCGCGAATGGCGCGGATAGCTACGTCTCGACCAAGCTCAAGATGGGCCAGACGTCCAACATCACCGCCGTGGTAAAGGCGGACGGCAAATTTTTTTCCGCGAGCAAGGAAGTCAAGGTAACGATAGGCGGCTGCGGCGGCTAGCGGCGGCGGCGCATACACAGCAGAGGATAAACATATGGCTGAACCGATGAAAATCCGCGCCCGGATGGAAGGCGACTCCGCCGACGTCAAGGTGCTGATGAGTCATCCGATGGAAACCGGGCAGCGCAAGAATGAGAAAGGCGAGCTCGTGCCGGTGCATTTCATTCAAAGCGTGACTGCGACCTTTAACGGCAAGATCGTTCTCGACGCGCAATGGAGCCAGGCCATCGCGCGCAACCCATTTCTGGGATTTCGCGTTAAAGGCGCCAAAGCAGGCGACAAGATTACGGTCAGCTGGATCGATACCACCGGCGACAAAGGCAGCATCGATACCATCGTCAGCGCGTCTTGAGCAGCGTGCGACTGTTCGCGGACGGGTTGCGCTGCCGGTTGGATACGGGACGAACCTCATGACGAAGACCGCATTGTCCGCAGTTGCATTGCCGTTGCTCCTGCAAGTAGCGGCGTTAGCAGCCGCCCTCACGGCTTTTGCCGTCAGCGCGGCGCCGAATGCAGCCCCCCTTGACCTGAAAAAGCCCACAGCAGCGCAGCCCTGGCAGCGCTACAAAGTGGATTCGCAGGGCTCGGCCTGGCCGCAGACCGACTGGCGGACCTTCGATAACCTTGCGACGCGGGGCGTGTCGCCACCTGTAGTGCCCGCTCCCGGATTCTCGTTGCCGGTGCAAGGCGACGCGGATCGCGGCCGCGCGCTCGCCTATGACCGCGCACGCGGCGGCAGCTGCGTCGTCTGTCACATCATGGGCGAGACGACCCCCGCGCAGCCCGGCAATGTCGGGCCTGACCTGTCGACAATAGGCGCGAGCCGGGACGATCGATACCTGTTCAACTATGTATACGATGCGCGCATCTACAATCCCAACAGTATCATGCCGCCATGGGGCGCCTACCAGTTGTACCGGCTGGACGAGGTACGCGATCTCGTCGCTTTTCTAAAAACACTCAAAGAGCCATACGTGCTGACCGACAAGAACGAAAATCCGAACACGCGGGCTGCGCCGGTGGAGTCCCGCGACAACCTCGACCCCACGGAGAACCCGGCTATATTCGGACTCGATCATGGCAAGGATGTTTTCGCGCGCAACGGCCCTGCCGGCAAGGCATGCTCGTCATGCCATGCCGCCCCCGAAAGGGCCTTCAAGAGCTGGGCGGCGCGCATGCCGCGCTATGAGCCGCGCCTGAAGCGCGTTCTGGGCGTCGAAGAATTCATCACGCGGCACGCGCGCGCGACGACCGGCGACGACATGCTCATGCAGGGCGCCGACAACATCGGTTTGTCGATCTATCTGCATAATCTGGCGAATGGCGCGCCGATAAGCCCGGACCTGTCGAGCGCCGGCGCAAAACAGGCAATGAGGAATGGCGAAGCCCTGATGAGGCGCAAAGTCGGCCAGCTCAACATGGCGTGCATCGATTGCCATACGCGCGAACGGCATGCCGGAAAATGGGTGCGCGGCCAGTATCTGGTCGAATCGAAGGGCACCACCGCGCATTTTCCGACCTGGCGCACCAGCCGCGGCGACATCTGGGACATCCGCAAACGGTTTCAATGGTGCAATGTATCCGTGCGTGCCAACGAATTGCCGCCTGACGCCAGGGAATACGGCGACATAGAACTGGCGCTTGCCGCGATCAACAGGGGCGAGAAAATAAACTCGCCCGGTATCCGCCATTAATACGCGCGGCGCTGCACTTTTGCGCCCACACGCCGCAGCGAACCAGGCCGCAGTAGTCCAATGTCGATGACGCGCCGAGAGTTTCTGCACACGCTCGCCGTTGCAGCGGCAGCGGGGTTTCCGCTGGACAATGACGCGCGCGCCGCCGCCATCAACGGCTACTACGACCTGCACAATTTCGGCAACAACGTGACATTGATGCACTTTACCGACTGTCATGCACAACTATTGCCGTCTTATTTTCGCGAGCCCGATACAAACATCGGGGTCGCGGGCATGGCCGGCAGGCCGCCCCACCTGGTCGGCGAAGCGTTGCTCAAGCAATATCATATCAGCGCGAATTCGCGGCTCGCGCATGCGTTCACTCACCTTGACTACGTAAATGGCGCGCGCACGTACGGCCGCATCGGCGGCTTCGCCCACCTCGCCGCCCTCGTAAAAAGGGTGCGTGCGCAACGTCCCGGCGCGCTGCTGCTCGATGGCGGCGACACCTGGCAGGGTTCGGCCACGGCGCTGTGGACGCGCGGCGAAGACATGGTGCAGGCCGCGAAGCTGCTTGGGGTCGATATCATGACCGGGCATTGGGAGTTCACGCTGGGCGCCGAACGCGTCAGGGAACTGGTCGACGTGCAACTGAAAGGAAGCATAGAATTTCTCGCCCAGAATATCGCAACCGCCGATTTCGGCGATCCCGTTTTTACGCCGTGGGTCATGCGCGAGATCAATCGCGTGCCGGTCGCCATTATCGGTCAGGCCTTTCCCTATACGCCGATCGCTCACCCGCGTCACTTTGTGGCGGACTGGACGTTTGGAATCCAGGAGGAAAAGCTGCAGAAAACCGTGGATGCCGCCATCGCCCGCGGCGCGCACGCGGTGATCCTCCTTTCGCACAACGGTATCGACGTCGACCTGAAGCTCGCCGGCCGCATCAGCGGTATCGATGCGATACTCGGCGGGCACACGCACGACGCCGTGGCCGAACCGGTCATCGTGAAAAACCGCGGCGGCACGACCCTGGTGACGAATGCCGGTTGCAACGGGAAGTTTCTGGCGGTGCTCGATCTCGACGTCAAGGGCCGCCAGGTCGTAGGTTACCAATACCGGTTGATGCCGGTTTTTTCATCGCTGCTGGAACCCGACAAGAGCATGGCGGAATTAATCACCAGAATCCGCGCGCCATACGAGCAGCAACTCGGCGAAAAGCTCGCGCACAGCGAAGCTCTGCTCTACCGGCGCGGCAATTTCAACGGCACGTTCGACCAGGTCATTCTTGATGCTTTGATGGAAGTGAGCGGTGCAGAAATCGCGTTTTCGCCGGGCTTTCGCTGGGGCACGGCAGTATTGCCGGACGAGCCGATCACGTTTGAGGACGTGATGAATCAGACCGCAATCACTTACCCCTATGCCACCCTCAGCGAAGTGAGCGGCGAAACAATTAAAAGCATACTTGAAGATATTTGCGACAACCTGTTCAACCCCGACCCTTATCTCCAGCAGGGCGGCGACATGGTGCGCGTGGGCGGTCTGCAATACACGTGCAATCCGACCCTCGCGATCGGCAGCCGCATCACCAATATGACACTGCGTGGCGCGCCGCTGGAAGCGGGCAAGCAGTACAAGGTCGCGGGCTGGGCACCGGTTGCGGAAGGCGCCAGCGGACAGCCGGTATGGGAAATCGTCGCGGCCTATTTGCGTCAGATGAAACTAGTACGCCCGCCGCGGCTCAATTTACCGACGTTGTCGGGTGTCGGCGGCAATCCGGGACTTGCCGACCGGAACTGACCTTCCCGCGTCACCAGCGGCTAGTGACGGCATTCGGACTGCAGATATCTCCACAAGGCACTGCCGCCACCGCCGGCGGAGCACTGCCAAACTATGCGTCGAGCGCTAAGTGACGGCGTCAGCATTACGGTTACATTGGTGCCAACGCTGGCTGAACTGCCGTACACCCCGATGGTGCCGTCGTCTGACACGGAGCCACCGGACACGCGGCCGCCGGAAAGCACTGTCAAACCTTTTCCGGCACTGGCCATGGTTCCATCTGATACGCCTTTTTCAGTGATACCTATGCGGAAACTGCTCGCGGTTAGCAGGAGTTCCGACACTTTTGCGCGTATCGTGTAATCGTTGTAAGCAGGCAACGCTACTGCCGCGAGGATACCGATGATGGCAACCACTATCATCAGTTCAATCAACCGTGCTTATCCGGTTGTCTCCCAGACCCACTACCGGTAGTATGTTGAGCATCTGCGCCAATCTGAGATGGCCATGGTTATCGACGTGCTTGATCGAGACGATTTGCCGTTTCCTCGCTCGCTTCCTGAGTTTCAGCG